>NZ_JBEZLW010000063.1:0-29624 GCF_040652395.1 Streptomyces sp. NPDC048269 | reverse complement strand
GCGACGCGACCGAAGGGAGCGCCCTTGAGGGACCGGCCCGGCCCGGAAGACGATGGGACGGACGGGAAACCCCCAGCCCCACCCTGATCCGGAGTAAGCGGCTCCCGACAACCCGAAGCCCCCGCCCCACTTCCCTGCCCCCGCCCCGCTGTGGTCCCGCCGCCCGAAGCCCCCGCCCCACTTCCCCGACGCCGAGTGAGTGGCTCTCGCCGCCCGAAGCCACCGCCCCACGCCCCCGAAGCCCCCGCCCCCCGCCACCCAACGCCCCCCGCCCCCACGCCCCTGACACCGCCCAGACGTCCCGGCTCCCGAAGCCCCCGACCCGCTACCCTCACCCGGATGACGGCACTTTCGCATCACAGCAACTCCGGCAACGCTCGTATCGGCAACGGTCGTGCCGACAATGCTCGTATCGACAGCGGCCGTGCCGACAACGGCCGCGTCGACCAGCCCGGCCGTGACGGCGCCACCGCCACCACCGAGGCCGATCCGCAGGCCATCGGGCCGGTGCAGACGTCGTACGCCCCGGACCCCGACGGCGACCCGGACCCCGGCGAGATCGTCTGGACGTGGGTCCCCTTCGAGGAGAACGACGGCCGTGGCAAGGACCGCCCGGTGCTGGTCGTGGCCCGGGAGGCGGGCGGGCGGACGCTGCTCGCCGTACAGCTGTCCAGCAAGCGGCACGACCACGACCGGGAGTGGGTACCGATCGGCACGGGACCGTGGGACAGCGCCGGGCGGGAGTCCTGGGTGGATGTCGACCGGGTGCTGCGCGTGCACGAGTCGGGGATGCGGCGCGAGGCCTGCGCGCTGGACCGGGGTCGCTTCGAGCTGGTGGTCGACCGGCTGCGCGAGCGTTACGGCTGGCGGTAGCCGGTCAGTTCGTCGCCGAGGGCGCTGCGGCGGTACAGGACCTGACGTCCGGCGCGCGCCCGGGTCGCGAGGCCCGTGGCGTACAGGACGCGCAGGTGCTGGGAGACGGCGCTCGGGGTGACCCGGAGGCGGCGGGCGATCTCGACCGTGGGCAACGGCTCGTCGAGCAGACCGAGCAGCCTCGCTCTGGGCGCACCGAGCAGGGACACGAGCGCCGCCGCGTCGGCGACGGGCGCCGGGCCCCAGAGCGTCGCCACGCCGCGGCAGGGGTACGCCAGCATCGGCGGTTCGTCCGGGCTGAGCGGCGGCGCGGGCTTGTGGGCGAACACGGACGGTACGAGGAGCAGGCCCCGGCCGGACGCTGCGACGTGGTGGCCGCCGATCATGTCGGCGATGTGCAGCACGCCGTTGTGCCAGCGCAGATTCGGGTGCATGTCGGCGAATAGCTGGCGGGCGCCGCCCACGGCCAGTTGCCGCGCGCGGTGCGTCATGTCGGCTTCCAGCACGAGGCGCATCTGCGGCCACATCGGCTCGACGGCGGCCTTCCAGTACCGCCGCAGGAGGTCGCAGATGTCGTCGCGGAGTCCGACGACGGCCGAGTCGTCGACGGCGGTGGCATCGCACAGGGCTTCGGGAAGCGGGTCCGGGGCGTGTGTGGCGAGCAGGTCGCGGCGGACCAGCTCAGGGGAGGTCCGGCGGGCGACGGCCAGTTCCTCTTCGAAGGCCGGGGCGAAACTCGCGGGCCGCGGGGTCAGGAAGTCGGGAAGGGTGCGCCGCGCCGCGACCAGGGACATGAGCAGGCCGGTGTCGAGCGCGCCGAGTGCGCCGAGAACGGATCTGCGCCACGGGAGGTGCAGCGCGGACAGCCCCGGCTCGCGCAGCACCCGCAGGCTGAGCACCGTCTCGTGCAGGGGCGACAGGGCGAACCGCGTGTCC
Organism: Streptomyces sp. NPDC048269; assembly: GCF_040652395.1. Lineage (NCBI taxonomy): Bacteria > Bacillati > Actinomycetota > Actinomycetes > Kitasatosporales > Streptomycetaceae > Streptomyces > Streptomyces sp. NPDC048269. The sequence goes on along the minus strand of NZ_JBEZLW010000063.1, from coordinate 27,815 downwards.
GCGAGGTCCTCGACACCGAGCTCGAAGCTGATCATTAAGCTCCACGCTACATCGATTGGCGGCGGAACCCGGGTGCCGTGAACTTCCCGGCATGACACAGCCGACACACGCACGGCAGGCGTCCGCCGCCCCCGGGATGAGTCGCCGCATGCTCCTGGTCCTCGCCCTGACCGGCGCCGTCGGCGTGGGCAACATCTACTTCCCGCAGGCGATCAGCCCGCTGGTCGTCGCCGGACTGGGCGCGTCGCCCGATTCCGCCGGCCTGGTGGTCACCGCGATCCAGGTGGGCTACACGGCCGGGATCTTCCTGCTGGTGCCGCTCGGTGACCGGCTGCCGTACCGCCCGTTCCTCGTCACCCTGCTCGCCCTCACCGGCGCCGGTCTGCTGGCCGCGGGCTGCGCGCCGGCCCTGCCGCCCCTCCTCGCCGCCGGCGCGGTGGTGGGGGTCACCACGGTGGCCGCCCAGGTCATAGGTCCGATGGCGGCCGGACTGGTGGCCCCCGAACGCCGCGGGGAGGTGGTGGGCACCCTGCTGAGCGGGTCCATCGGCGGCATGCTGCTGGCCCGCACCTTCAGCGGGACCCTCGGCGAGTGGCTGGGCTGGCGCGCCCCCTACCTGGTGGCCGCCCTCGTGGTCCTGTTCCTCGCGACCGTACTGGCCCGCGTCCTGCCGGTCACCACTCCGCCCTCGCGCCAGGCGTATCCGTCGCTGCTGGCCGAGCCGCTGCGCCTGTTCCGCGCCGAGCCGGACCTGCGCCGCTCCTGCTTCTACCAGGCGACGGTCTTCGGCGGCTTCTCCGCCGTGTGGACCTGTCTGGCGCTCCTCCTCACCGGCCCGGCGTACGGCCTGGGCGCCCACGCCGTGGGGATGCTCGCCCTGGTCGGCGCGGCCACCATGGTGTGCACACCGTTCGCCGGACGCCTGGTGGACCGCAGGGGGCCCGATCAGGTGAACCTGGTCTGCATCCTCGGCGTCCTGCTCTCGGCCGCGGTCCTCGCCCCGGGTGCCTGGGGCGGCGCGCCAGGTCTGGCGGCGCTGGTCGTCGGCACGCTGCTGCTCGACGTCGCGATGCAGTCGGGCATGGTCGCCAATCACGCCCGGGTGTACGCCCTGCGTCCCGACGCCCGCAGCAGGCTCAACACCGCCTACATGACCTGCGCCTACCTGGGCGGCAGCGCGGGCTCGTGGGGCGGGGTGCGCGTCTACGGACGGGCCGGATGGCACGGCGTGTGCGCGCTCGTTGCGGTCCTCGCCGCCCTCGCCCTGGTCCGCCACCTCGTGGCGCTGTACGGCGGAAGGAACGCGAGCCGGCGTTGACACGGTCGTGCTGGTCGGTCGTCTACGTCGTTCCACGCCGCGGCTGTCCGCCGTTCACGCCGCGAAAGCCCGCCTACGCCGCGAAGGCCCGTTCGAAGGCTTCCCGCGTTCGCGGATCGCGGTCCAGGATCCCGAACACCACCCGGTCGAACACCCCTGCGAACCGTCCCGTCAGCAGCCCCCGGAAGGCTTCCGCCACGTCCGCCGGATCGTTCCGGAACACCCCGCACCCCCACGCGCCGAGGACCAGCCCGCGGTACCCGTGCAGCGCGGCCACCTCCAGGACGAGCCCCGCCCGCCGCACCAGCGCCCCGGGGATCTCGGCGGCCCGCTCCGGCTCCTGGCGCAGGATCGTGCCCGCGTTCGGGGCCGGGGAGGTCAGGAAGCCGGCCCGGAACGGGTTCTCCAGCAGTACGCCCCGGTCGTCGCGGAAGACGGGTACCCCGGGGGAGTGAATCACCCGGTCGGTGTAGAAGGTGCTGCGTTCCGCGCGGTGGATCTCGTAGTACTCCGGTGCCTCCAGGAGGGTCTCGTACAGGGCCGAGGCGCGGCACAGGGCCTCCTCCTGGGCCTTGGCCCCGCGGACGTAGCCACCCCCGGGATTCCGGGCCGAAGCGAAGTTCAGCACTGCCACGCCGGTACCCTCCGGGACCGGGTCCAGGCCCTCCGGGGCGAGCCTGCGGGCCGCGACCGTGCTGCTCTCCCCGGTGACCTCGACGGCCGTCGCACCACCCCCGCCCGCGATCACCTCGCCTGGAATGACCCGGTTTGGTCCATATATCCTGGTTCCTGCCTTGGCCTCCGCCAGGGCGGCGGCCAGCGCGACCTGCCGTCCCGACCGCGTCCGGTATCCACCGGCCGCCAGAATGTCCGCGTTCTCCCGCGCGATCTCGCGCAATCTACTGCTCACGCCGCCATCTTCCGCACCACCAGCCCCGGCGGCAAAGGTATTTGTACTCTCCGGACGGGTAGGCACGGGTGATGTCACGGCCGACGAGAAGAGACGAGGACCGGTCATGTCACAGGACTCACCCGCTCCCCCCACCGCCCACCCACCCGCAGTCTCGATCACCGAGACCGAGGCCGAGGACCTGATCCACGGCATCTGTTTCAAGACCGGCCCGCCCCGCCTCCTCGGAGCCGAGCTCGAATGGCTGGTCCTGGACGCGGAGCGGCCGGTTCGGCCCGTGTCCCCCGAGCGGCTGCGCGCCGCGCACACCGCCGCCCGCACGCTCCCCCTCCACTCCCGGGTGACGGTGGAACCCGGCGGCCAGCTGGAGCTCAGCTCGGCCCCCGCCACCTCCCTCAGTGACTGCGTGGACAGCCTGCAGTCCGATCTCACCGCCGTACGGGCCGCCCTGCTCACCCAGGGCCTGGTCCTGCACGGCCACGGCCACGACTACCGCCGCCCGTACCGCCGGCTGCTGGCCAGCCCCCGCTACGACGCGATGGAGGTCTACTTCGACCGCACCGGCCCGGCCGGGCGCGCCATGATGTGCGCCTCCGCCTCCGTGCAGGTCTGCGTGGACGCCGGGCACGAGGAGCCCGGCGCGCTCGGTCACGGCCGGCGCTGGCGGCTGGCGCACCTGCTGGGCGCCGTTCTGGTGGCCGCCTTCGCCAACTCCCCCGCGCACGAGGGCCCGTACTCCGGCTGGCGCTGCGCCCGCCAGGGAACCTGGGCCGACATCGACGACGGCCGGCGCGCGCTCGCCCCGCCGCTGGACGGTCCGCCGCGCGACACCTGGACCCGGCAGGCGCTGGACACCGAGGTGATGTGCGTACGGTCCTACGACGGCGAGCCGTGGGCGATCCCGCGCGGCATGACCTTCCGCGACTGGCTGCGCACGGGCGGCCACCCGGGGCTGCGGCCCCCCACCGCGGAGGACCTGGACTACCACCTGACCACGCTGTTCCCGCCGGTGCGGCCGCGCGGCCACATGGAGCTGCGGATGATCGACGCCCAGCCCGGGGCCGACGGCTGGCTGGTCCCGGTGGCCGTCGTGCACGCCCTGTTCGACGATCCGGAGGCGGCCGAGACCGCGTACCGGGTGGCTAAGGGACTCGCCGACACCTACGGCTCCGCGCCCGCGCCCCGCAATCGGCTCTGGAAGGCCGCCGCCCGTCGCGGCCTGTCCGATCCGGAGCTGCGGGCGGCCGCCAAGGCCTGCTTCCGGGCCGCCTCCGAGGCACTGCCCCGGCTGGGCGCGAGCGCGCACGTCCGGGAGACGGTCGGCGCCTTCACCGAGCGCTTCGTCCTGCGCGGCCGCTGCCCGGCCGACGACACGCCCCAGCCGCAGCCCACCGCGAGGGAGGTCCGCCCGTGACCACCGAATCCCACCCCGGCCTGCGGGAGCGGGCCGCCGCCGCCCTGACCGCGGCGCGGGCCCGTACGGCCGCGCTCACCGGCGCCGTGACCGACGAGGACCTGACCGCGCAGCACTCCCCCCTGATGTCCCCGCTGGTCTGGGACCTGGCACACATCGGGAACCAGGAGGAGCTCTGGCTGCTGCGCAACGTCGCGGGGCGGGAGTCCATGCGCCCCGAGATCAATTCGCTTTACGATGCGTTCGAGCATCCCCGCTCCGAGCGGCCGAAGCTGCCGCTGCTGGGGCCCGGGGAGGCCCGCCGGTACGCGGCCGAGGTGCGCGGCAGGGTCTTCGACCTGCTGGAGCGCACTCCGTTGGAGGGTACGGCGCTGCTGGACTCCGGCTTCGTCTTCGGGATGATCGCCCAGCACGAACAGCAGCACGACGAGACCATGCTGATCACGCATCAGCTCCGGCGGGGCGCCCCCGTACTGACGGCCCCGGACCCGGATCCGCCGTACGACCCGCCACTCGCGGCTGAAGTACTGGTCCCCGGCGGTCCGTTCACGATGGGCACCTCGGCCGAGCCGTGGTCGCTGGACAACGAGCGGCCCGCGCACACCCGGGACACCGCGCCGTTCTGGATCGACACGGTGCCGGTGACCAATGCCGCGTACGAGGCGTTCATCGCGGACGGCGGCTACCGCGAGCCCCGCTGGTGGGCGCCGGCGGGCTGGGAGCAGATCCGCGAACACGGCATCGGGGCACCATTGTTCTGGCACCGGGAGGGCGGCCAGTGGCTGCGCCGCCGCTTCGGGGTGACCGAGCCGGTGCCGGGTGAGGAGCCTGTGCTGCACGTCAGCTGGTACGAGGCGGACGCCTACGCCCGCTGGGCGGGGCGCCGCCTGCCCACGGAAGCCGAGTGGGAGAAGGCGGCCCGGCACGATCCGGCGAGCGGCCGCTCGACCCGCTACCCGTGGGGCGACGCCGACCCCACCCCCGCGCACGCCAATCTGGGCCAGCGCCATCTGCGTCCGGCCCGGGCAGGCAGCTACCCCGCCGGGGCCTCCCCGCTGGGGGTGCGCCAGCTGATCGGCGACGTGTGGGAGTGGACGGCCTCCGACTTCCTGCCGTACCCGGGGTTCCGGGCCTTCCCGTACCGCGAGTACTCGGAGGTGTTCTTCGGGCCGGAGCACAAGGTGCTGCGAGGCGGTTCGTTCGCGGTGGACCCGGTGGCCTGCCGGGGCACCTTCCGCAACTGGGACCTTCCGGTGCGGCGGCAGATATTCTCCGGCTTCCGCACCGCGAGCGATGTCTGATGTGCCGTCATCTCGCTTATCTGGGGCCGGTCGTGACGCTCGGACGGCTGCTGATCGAGCCGGAGCACTCGCTGGTCCACCAGTCCTGGGAGCCGCGCCGCCAGCGCAGCGGCACGGTCAACGCCGACGGGTTCGGCGTCGGCTGGTACGCCGACGAGGACCCGGTCCCCGCCCGCTACCGCAGGGCCGGCCCGATCTGGGGCGATCTGACCTTCGCCGACCTGGCCCGCGTAGTACGCAGCGGGGCCGCGCTGGCCGCCGTACGGGACTCCACGCGGCCCGGGGCCGACGGGGAGGCCGCCGCGGCGCCGTTCACGGACGGGCCGTGGCTGTTCAGCCACAACGGCGTGATACGGGACTGGCCGGACTCGGTGGCTCCGCTCGCGCTCGGCCTGCCCCCCGAGGAGTTGCTCCGGCTGGAGGCCCGCACGGACTCGGCACTGGTCTGGGCGCTGGTCCTGAACCGGCTGCGGGCCGGGGAGGACCTGGGCGCGGCGCTGTCCGGGCCGGTCCGGGAGCTGGCCGCGGCCGCGCCCGGCTCCCGGCTGAACCTGCTGCTGACGGACGGCGCCGCCATCGCCGCGACGGCGTGGGGCGATTCGCTCTGGTATCTGCCCGACGTGCCGACGCAGCGCATGGTGGTGGCGTCCGAGCCGTACGACGACGACTCCCGCTGGTGCGAAGTACCCGACGGGACCCTGCTGACCGCCACCCGTACCCGGGTCGAGCTGACCCCGCTCAAGGAGACCCCGATGAGGGAGAAGGAGCGCTCGTGAACCACTTCCAGATGACCCGGACCCTCGACGAGCACGCCGCGGAGGCCGCGCTGCGCGCGGATGTGCTGCACGGCCTGACCCAGAACCCCAAGGTGCTGCCGCCGAAGTGGTTCTACGACGCGCGCGGCAGTGAACTCTTCGAGGAGATCACCCGGTTGCCCGAGTACTACCCCACCCGCGCGGAGCGGGAGATCCTGCTGGAGCGGGCGCAGGAGATCGCCTCGGTGAGCGGGGCCAGGACCCTGGTCGAACTGGGCTCCGGTTCCTCGGAGAAGACCCGGCACCTGATCGAGGCGATGCCCGCGCTTGACACCTACATCCCGGTGGACGTCAGCGAGAGCGCCCTGGCCGGTGCGGCCGAGACGCTCCTGTCGGCGCATCCGGGGCTGCGGGTGCACGCGCTGCTGGCCGATTTCACGGCGGCGCTGCAGCTGCCGGAGTCCCCCGGACCCCGGCTCGTGGTGTTCCTGGGCGGCACGATCGGGAATCTGCTGCCGCCGGAGCGGGCGGTGTTCCTCGCGTCCGTACGGGCGATGCTCTCGCCCGGGGACACGCTGCTGATCGGCACGGACCTGGTCAAGGACGAGGCCGTACTGGTGGCGGCGTACGACGACGCCCAGGGGGTGACGGCCGAGTTCAACAAGAACGTACTGGCCGTCATCGACAGGGAGTTGGGTGCTGACTTCCACACCGCGGACTTCGAGCACGTGGCGGTGTGGAACCGGGAGCAGGAGTGGATCGAGATGCGGCTGCGGGCCCGGTCGGAGGTGCTGGTGAAGATCCGGGCGCTGGATCTGGTGGTGCCGTTCGCGGCGGGTGAGGAGATCCTGACGGAGGTGTCCGCCAAATTCCGTCAGGAGGGGGTACGGAAGGAACTGGCGGCGGCGGGGCTTGAGTTGACCCAGTGGTGGACGGACGCGGCGGGCCGTTTCGCGCTGTCCTTGTCGGTCGCCGACGGTTTGGCGGGCTGAGCGGGGATGCCCGGGAGCGGCACCGGGTGTGAGGCGGTGGCGATCGCCGTCTGAGCGGCGGCCGCGAGGTCCCGCCGGTCCGTGGAACGGCCCGGCGGGATCCGCGGCAGCAGCGTGACCTCGGCCCGGATCCCGCGGGCCCGGGCGATCCGCCAGAGCGAGGCCGTCAGCGGGTCGTCCCCGACGAACGCGGGCTCCCCGGCCGTTTCCCCGTCGCACCGCAGGTAGGCGAGGCGGATCGGCTGTACGAGTACCCGCGCGTCCAGAGCGGACTGGAAGGCGGCCCTGCGGAAGGTGCCCTGGGCGCGCCCGCACCAGGTGGATCCCTCGGGGAAGACCGTGACCCGGTCGCCGGCCAGCAGCGCCTCGGTGACGCTCGCGACGGTGGCGGGCAGGGCCCGGATGCGGTCGCGTTCGATGAACAGGGTTCCGGCTCGTCCCGCGAGGCGGCCGAGGACCGGCCAGGCCCGGATGTCGCTCTTGGCAAGCATCCGGCAGGGCAGGACTGCGGCGACGAGCGGGATGTCCAGCCAGGAGATGTGATTGGCGACGACGAGGCGGCCGCCGCCCGGCCCGGGGCTTCCGTGCACCGCGATGCGTATGCCGAAGGCCCGTACCAGCGCGGCCGACCAGGCCCGTACCACGGCTTGCCGGGGCCGGGCGGGCAGTATCCGCAGGGGTGGGGCGCCGAGGATTCCGATCAGGATCAGGGCGATGGCGGCGGTGAGCCGGAGGACCGCGTGCGGGATGCTCGTGGTCCTCCCCTCGTGGCCGGTGCAGGCCTCGGGGGTGCAGGGCGAGGTGGGCAGCCAGACACTCATGCGCCCGGGACGAGCGAGAGGAAGTGCTTGAGGTAGCGCGGGTTGGTGCGGCGCAGGGAGAGCAGGACGTACAGGTCGGCGCAGCCGAACTCGGCGTCGAGGGCGGGCTCCCGGCAGACCCAGGCGCCCAGGCGCAGGTAGCCGCGCAGCAGCGGGGGCAGTTCCATGCGGGTGGGGAAGGCGATGCCCTCGGGGTTCCAGGGGAGGTGGGGCGTGACCCGGTACTCCTCGGGGGCGAGGGCGCGGGCCAGGGAAGCCTCGCGGGTGGCGGCGGCCAGGACCCCGCCGTCGGCGAGCGGTATCGAGCAGCAGCCGGCGAGCCAGTTGTGCCCCGAGCGGTCCATGTAGCGGGCCAGGCCGGCCCAGATGAGGGCGATGACGGCGCCGTTTCGGTGGTCGGGGTGGACGCAGGAGCGGCCCACCTCGACGAGGTCGGGTCGGATGGGCGCGAGGGCGGAAAGGTCGAACTCGCCCTCGGAGTAGAGGCGTCCGGCGACGGCGGCACGCTCCGGGGGCAGCAGCCGGTAGGTGCCGACGACCTGCTCGGTCTCCTCGTCGATGACGAGGAGGTGGTCGCAGTACGCGTCGAAGGCGTCGACGTCGAGTCCGGGCTCGGGCCCGTCCAGGCGGGCGCCGAGCTCGCCGGCGAAGACGAGGTGGCGCAGGCGCTGGGCGGCGCGCACCTCGTCCTCGCTGCGGGCGAGGCGTACGGCGTAGCGGGGGCCGTCGGCGGGGGCGGGGCGCGTGGCGGCGAGGGCGGGCGTGGCGACGGGGGCCAGCGTGGCGACGGGGGTGCTTGTCGTGGCTGGGGCGGCCGGGGGAAGGGGGGACGGGGACAGGGGTGCGATGGTCATGGCGGCTCCTGATCCGGGCACGGAGAGCCAGGCCGGCAGGTGTGCGACCTGGCTCCTTTACTTCTTCCGTGACCGGCTGGATTCGACATGACCGCTCAGCGGCCCGCGGATGTGCGGACGCTGAACTCGGCGGTGCTTCCGGCAGCGCTCCCTGCGGCGCTCCGGCGGCGCTCCGGCGGCGCTCCGGCGGCGCTCCGGCGGTGCTCCGGTTGCTCCGGCGGTGCTCCGGTTGCTCCGGCGGCGCTCTCCGCGGCACCCCCTGATACCGGCCCGGTCAGCGGTCGGAGCTGAGCACCTTGCTGATGGTGTCGGAGGCCGCTCTGGCCGCCTGCTTGGGGTCCTGGCCCGTGAGGACGGCCGTCATGAAGGGTTTGATCGGGTTCTTCGCCTCGATCTCGGCCCAGCGGGCGGACTTCGGCGTGGCCCGGCCCTGGGCGGCGCCGACCGCCATGCTGGCGGCCCCGTCGTTGCCCTCGACGACGTGCGCGAGGGTGGTCTTGTTCGGCACGTAACTCATCGTGCGGGCGAGTTCCGTCTGCCACTTCTCGCTGACCAGCGCGGTGATCACGGCCACGGCGTTCTTCCGCTGCCGGGTCTTCTCCGGGATGATCAGGTCCGAGCCGCCGGTGAACACGGCGCCCGCTCTGTCGGCGGTCTTGCCGGGGATCGGGAAGTAGCCGAGCTTGCCCTTGAGCGCGGGGTTGGCCGCCTCTATCGCGGCGGCCTGGCCCGGCGGGGCGATGATCTGGGCAACCTGGCCGCGGGCGAAGACCTCCGACTGCGGGGGTGTCTCCTCGTCGGCGTCCTTGGGGCCGTTCCCGAGGGCCTGGAGCTGCTTGTAGAACTCCATGCCGGCCAGAGCCTTCTCGTCGTCGAGGCTTCCGACCCACCGGCCGCTGGTCTCGACGGCGAGTTCGCCGCCCTCGTCCCAGATGAAGCCGGCGAGGACGTACCAGTTCTGGCCGGCGAGGTAGATGCCCTGCTGCTCGGCCTTGTCGAGCTTCTGCGTGGTCTGGATCCACTCCGCGCGGGTCCTGGGCGTGGTCTTGAGCCCGGCGTTCGCGAAGAGGTCCTTGTTGTAGATCACCACGCGGTTCGCGGCGTACCACGGGACGCCGTACTGGGCGCCGTTGACGCTTCCCGGATCGGAGAGGCCCTTGAGCCAGTCCTTGCTGCCCCATTCGCGCAGCCCTTCGAGGGTGAGTTCGCAGAGGCCGCCCGTCTCGATGTACTGGGCGACCTGGGTGTTGCCGACCTCGATGACGTCGGCGTCCTCCTTGCCCGTCCCCCGCAGCACGGCGTTGACCTTGTCGCCGATGCCCGTCCATTCCTGGATCCTGACGTCCAGGTCGACACCCGGGTGTTCCTTCTCGAAGGACGCGGTGAACTTGCCGACGAAGTCCTCCGAGGCGCTGCCCTTCATCAGCCAGAGCGTCACCTTCTGCGGTCCCCCGGCCGGATCACCCGAATGGCCGCAGCCCGTCAGGGCGGTCGCGGCCGCGAGGGCGGTGCATACGGCGAGGAAGCGCATCTTCACGTAGGGCCACCTTCTGGGGACGGATCTCGGTGGCTTGAAATTGGCATAGACCAATGGGCGGGTCAAGGGCCTTTCGCTCGGGAATGTTCACGCAAAGCTCGCGGAGCCGGACTTACTGGGGCACCGTAGAACGAGGCAAAAGCCACCCAGCGTCGGGAGACCCCCATGTCCAATCACACGTACCGGGTGACCGAAATCGTCGGCACCTCCCACGAGGGCATCGATCAGGCCATCCGCAACGGGATCGCCCGGGCGGGCCAGACCGTGCGAAACCTCGACTGGTTCGAGGTCGTCCAGGTGCGCGGGCACATCGAGAACGGAGAGATCGCCCACTACCAAGTGGGGCTGAAGGTCGGCTTCCGCCTCGAAGGCGAGGACTGAGGGCGAGGCTGGCCGGGGCCTCCCCCTGCCCCCCTCAGGTCCGGCCTTCACCCTCCTGGGCCGCCTTGAGTTCGGGCGCGTCCGCCGCCCAGTCGGCGAGGACGGCCCGGAATCCGGCGGCGCGGGCGGCCTGGCAGACCAGTTCGTCGTCGTCCACGAGCATGCGCACCTCCCGGCCCCGGGCGATCCGCTTCAGCACTTCCAGCTTGGTCGTCCGGGCCGGCCGCCGGTCCTGGTTCCCGCGCATCCACAGCCGGCCCTCGGGCAGGCCGTGCCGGGCGAGCCACTCCTCGGTGTCCGCCCGGCAGCGCTCGGGGCGGCCGGTCAGGTACACCACCTCGCACTCGGTCCCGCTCTCCACCGCCAGCGCCACCCCGCGCCCGAGCGGCGGATCGGCCGGGGCCGCGCCGAAGAATCCGGTCCAGTCGCGGGGACGGCGCTCCAGGAAGTGCTGGCGGTGGCCCGTGTCCGCCAGGGTGTTGTCGATGTCGAAGACGGCCAGCGGCCGGTGGGTGTTCCCGCTCATCCCGCAACCCTAAGTGCTGTCACGCAATCCCCGACGGGTCAGCCTACGGCGTCAGATGCGGCGCATCGCAAGGCGGAGGGGGCCCTCATACCGGGCGCATTCGGTCTCCCAGCACGCGGCGAGGTGCCGTAGCCGGCGTCGCGCGCCCGCCGGGGATTGCCGGACAGCCCTTGCGGCGCGTCCCGGGAATCCTCACGCCCTCCGGACGTTGAGACCTGTGTGATCCGAAAACTCTCCGTCCTCGACCGGTCCCGCATCCGTGAGGGACGCCCGGTCCCCGAGGCCCTGCGCGACACCGTGGACCTGGCCCGGGCGGCCGAGGAGCTCGGCTACCACCGCTTCTGGGTGTCGGAGCACCACAGCGTTCCCGGGGTCGCGGGCTCCGCGCCGGCCGTGCTGGCCGCCGCGGTCGCCGGAGCCACCCGGCGGATCAGAGTGGGCACGGGCGGGGTCATGCTGCCCAACCACCAGCCGCTCGTGGTCGCGGAGCAGTTCGGGGTCCTGGAGGCGCTGTTCCCCGGCCGGATCGACATGGGGCTCGGCCGGTCGGTCGGCTTCACCGACGGCATCCGGCGCGCCCTGGGCCGGGACATCGGGGACGCCGACCGGTTCGAGGAGCAGCTGGCCGAGCTGCTGGGCTGGCTCGACGGCAGCCAGCGGTCCCATCCGGACGTACACGCCCGCCCCGCCGAGGGGCTGCGGATACCGGCATTCGTACTGGCCACCGGAGAGGGAGCCGGGATCGCCGCGCGGGCCGGGCTGCCGCTGGTCGTGGGGGACCTGCGGGCCCGCGGCAAGGTCGTGGAGGTCGTCGATGCCTACCGCAAGGAGTTCCGGCCCACCGCGTGGGGCGCGGAGCCGTACGTGGTGGTCTCGGGGACCGTGGCGGTGGCCGCCACTCCTGCGGACGCCCGCCGGGTCCTGGTCCCTGAGGCCTGGTCCCTCGCGTACTCCCGCACCCGGGGCAGCTTCCCGCCGCTCCGGCCGGCCGAGGAGGTCGAGGCGCTGGCCATGACCCCGAAGGAGCGGGAGTTGTACGAGGGCGCCCTGGCCGGGCACGTCCACGGCACCGAGGAGCAGGTCGCGGCGGAGCTGTCCGAGGTCGCCGAGCTGACCGGCGCGGACGAGCTGCTGGTCACCACCTCCACCTACGACCGGGCGGCGCTGCTGGACTCCTATCGCAGGCTGGCCCGGGTCGCTGGGCTCACCGCCCGGCCCGGGCTCTAAAATTGGACGAATGCACCAGCCCGCCGATCCTGGCTCTTCCGCCCGTGACCCCGACGGCCGTGACCCCGACGGCCGTGTCGCCGACAGCCCAGATGCCCGCGTACGCGTCCGGGGAGCACGCGAGCACAACCTGCGCGGCGTCGACGTGGACGTCCCGCGGGACGCGCTGACGGTGTTCACCGGGGTCTCCGGCTCCGGCAAGAGCTCGCTCGCCTTCGGCACGATCTACGCCGAAGCCCAGCGCCGGTACTTCGAGTCCGTGGCCCCCTACGCCCGCCGGCTCATCCACCAGATCGGCGCCCCGAAGGTGGACTCGATCACGGGGCTGCCGCCCGCCGTCTCCCTGGAGCAGCGCCGTTCCTCACCGGGCTCGCGGTCCTCGGTCGGGACCGTGACCCTGCTGTCCAACTCCCTGCGAATGCTGTACTCGCGGGCCGGGACGTACCCGCCGGGTGCCGGGCGGCTCGACTCCGACGCCTTCTCCCCCAACACCGCCGCCGGGGCATGCCCTTCGTGCCACGGGCTCGGCCGGATCCACCGCACCAGCGAGGAACTCCTCGTCCCCGATCCCGGACTGTCGATCCGTCAGGGTGCCATCGCCGCGTGGCCGGGTGCCTGGCAGGGGAAGAACCTGCGGGACATCCTGGAGGCGCTGGGACACGACGTGGACCGGCCGTGGCGGGAGCTGCCGGCGAAGGACCGCGAGTGGATCCTGTTCACCGAGGAGCAGCCGGTGGTGACCGTGCACCCGGTGCGGGAGGCCGACCGGATCCAGCGGCCTTACCAGGGCACGTACATGAGCGCGCACCGCTATGTGATGCGGACCTTCTCCGACAGCAAGAGCGCCACCCTGCGGGCCCGCGCGGAGAGCTTCCTCGCCGACTCCCCCTGCCCGGTGTGCGAAGGGCGGCGGCTGCGGCCGGAGGCCCTGGCGGTGACGTTCGCCGGGTACGGGATCGCCGAGCTGGCGGCGCTGGCGCTGACCGACCTGGACGGCGTACTGGCCGGCGCGTCGGGGGGCGGGGAGGCGGCGCGGGTGCTCGCGGAGGACCTGCGCGCGCGGATCGGGCCCGTCGTCGAGCTGGGGCTCGGCTATCTGAGCCTGGACCGCGCCGCGCCCACCCTGTCCGCGGGCGAGCTGCAGCGGCTGCGGCTGGCGACGCAGCTGCGTTCGGGGCTGTTCGGCGTGGTGTACGTACTGGACGAGCCGTCGGCAGGGCTGCACCCGGCCGACACCGAGGCGCTGCTCGGCGTACTGGACCGGCTGAAGGCGGCAGGGAACACGGTGTTCGTCGTGGAACACGATCTGGATGTGGCGCGGCACGCGGACTGGCTGGTGGACGTGGGGCCGCTGGCCGGGGAGCACGGCGGGCGGGTGCTGTACAGCGGGCCGCCGGAGGCGCTCGCCGGTGTGGCGGAGTCGGCGACGGGCCGGTACCTGTTCGAGGCGCCGGAGCCGGCCGGGGCACTTCGCCCGGTGCGGGAGGCGACCGGGAACGTGCGGCTCAGCGGGGTCGACCGGCACAACCTCCGGGGCGTGACGGCCGAGTTCCCGCTGGGCGTGTTCACTGCGGTGACCGGGGTGTCGGGGTCGGGGAAGTCGACGCTGGTGGGCCAGGCGCTGGCCCGGGAGGTCGAAGAGCGGCTCGCGGAGCCGGACTTCCCCGTACGGCGGCTGGTGCAGGTCGACCAGAAGCCGATCGGCCGCACGCCGAGGTCCAACCTGGCCACGTACACGGGTCTGTTCGACGTGGTGCGCAAGCTGTTCACGGCCGCGCCGGAGGCGAAGGCGCGCGGCTGGAAGGCGGGCCGGTTCTCGTTCAACGTGTCGGGCGGCCGGTGCGAGACGTGCCAGGGCGAGGGCTTCGTCTCGGTGGAGCTGCTGTTCCTGCCGAGTACCTACGCCCCGTGCCCGGAGTGTGCGGGCGCCCGGTACAACGCCGAGACCCTGGAGGTCCGGTACGCGGGGCTGAACATCGCGGAGGTGCTGGCGCTGACGGTGGAATCGGCGGCCGGATTCTTCGCGGAGGTGCCGGCGGCGGCGCGCAGCCTGCGCGCGCTGGAGGACATCGGGCTGGGCTACCTGCGGCTGGGGCAGCCGGCCACCGAGCTGTCGGGCGGTGAGGCGCAGCGGATCAAGCTGGCCACGGAGCTGCAGAGGCTGCGTCGGGACCACACGCTGTACCTGCTGGACGAGCCGACGACCGGGCTGCATCCGGCCGATGTACAGGTGCTGCTGCGGCAGTTGCACGGGCTGGTGGACGCCGGGCACTCGGTGGTGGTCGTGGAGCACGACATGGCGGTGGTGGCGGGCGCGGACTGGGTCATCGACCTGGGACCGGGCGGTGGCACGGAGGGCGGCCGGATCGTTGCCGCGGGCATCCCGTCGGCAGTGGCCTGCACCCAGGGCAGTCGGACGGCGGCCTATCTGGCGCGGGCCCTCGGGCCGGTCCCGGAGGGCAACGGCTGAGGGCTGTCCCGTGATCCCCCGTGGGTCGGCGCGCGGCGTCAGATGCGGGGCATCGCAAGGCGGAGGAGCGCTCCCATACTGGGTGTATTCGGGCGTTCCGACAACGCGGCGAGGTGCCGTAGCCGGCCGGCGTCGTGCGCCCGCCGGGGATTACGGGACAGCTGTTGGGTTCCTGAAGCTCAGGCATCGCCCGGCAGCAGCTGCTGCGGCAGTTCGCGGAAGCTCCACCGGCCCCGGCTGCGGGTGAACTGCCAGACGAGGTCGTGGCGGTCGGGCCAGATCGCGGGGACGCCGAGGACCTGGTGGGCGCCGAGGGCACGGACCAGGCGGGGGATGCCGGTGTGCTCCCAGCAGACGAGTACGGGCATCGGGCCGGCCAGCACGGCGTGGGCGAGGGCGAGTTCGGCGCCGACGGCGAAGTCGGTGCGGACGGGGGTGCGCAGTGCGCTGGCCAGGGCGGCCACGGTCTGCTTGCACCGGGCGGGGGCCGCGACCTTGCCGCCGGCCGCGAAGACGGCGGCGGGGCGGGGCAGGGAGGAGCCTTTGGCGGGCGGGAAGAGCCGCGGTAGCTCGTCGGCCCGCCGCCAGCCGCGCCTGGCCAGCGAACCGGGGTCGTCGTCGCCCTCCTCGTCCACGCCCGAGTCACCGGCGTACGGCTTCTCCGCGTGCCGGATCACCATGATCAGGGCGCCATTGGGCACGGGCTCTGCGCCGGGGGCGGGGCCGCGGAGGTGGTCGTCCGTGGAGCAGCCGGCCACCGCGAGTGGGGTGAGGGCGGCGGCCAGCAGGGTGCGGCGGCGCGGTCCGGAGCCGGCGGCTTGTGACATGGGGCCACTGTCGCCCACGCCCCGGGCACTGCCGTTGCGAGGCACGGCGTGGGCGACTCCGGTCAGCCGATCGGCGCAGGCGCCGGAACGGGCGGCGGGGGAGGTCAGTTTCGTACGGGGATCAGCCCGGCCCGGTAGCGGACGGACGGCGGCCTCAGCGCCGACCGGGGTCGCCGCGCCGGTCCGCGCCGGTCCGCACTGTCAGTGCCGGTCAGTGCCGGTCAGTGCCGGTCAGTGCCGGTCAGTGCCAGTCAGCCCGGGTCAGCCCGGGTCAGCGTGGGCCCTTGCGGACCGCTCGCAGCCACTCCTTGTTCATCGCGGCGATCGACGGCAGCGGGATGCCCTTGGGGCAGGCCGTGGCACATTCGCCGGTCAGGGTGCAGCCGCCGAAGGCCTCCTCGTCCATCCGGGCCACCATGTCCAGCACGCGGGTCTCGCGCTCCGGCGAGCCCTGCGGGAGGACATTGAGGTGGTTGACCTTGGCGGAGGTGAAGAGCATCGCGGAGCCGTTGGGGCAGGCCGCCACGCACGCCCCGCAGCCGATGCACTCGGCGTGCTCGAAGGCGAAGTCGGCGTCGGCCTTGGGCACGGCGGTGGCGTGTGCCTCGGGGGCCGATCCGGTCGGGGCGGTGATGTAGCCGCCTGCCTGGATGATCCGGTCGAAGGCTCCGCGGTCGACGACGAGGTCCTTGACCACCGGGAAGGCGGCGGCCCGCCAGGGCTCGACGTCGATGGTGTCGCCGTCGGTGAAGGACCGCATGTGGAGCTGGCAGGTGGTGGTGCGTTCCGGGCCGTGGGCGTCGCCGTTGATGACGAGGCTGCACGCGCCGCAGATGCCCTCGCGGCAGTCGTGGTCGAAGGCGACCGGGTCCTCACCGCGCAGGATGAGGTCCTCGTTGAGGGTGTCGAGCATCTCCAGGAAGGACATGTCCTGGGAGATGCCGTCGACCTCGTAGGAGGCCATGGCGCCGGGGGCGTCGGCGTTCTGCTGGCGCCAGACGCGCAGGGTGAGCTTCATGCGTAGCTCCGCTGGGTGGGGTGGACGTACTCGAAGACGAGGTCTTCCTTGTGGAGGACGGGGGCCGCGCCGGTTCCCTGGTACTCCCAGGCGGCCGCGTAGCCGAACTCCTCGTCCCGGCGGGCGGCTTCGCCGTCCGGGGTCTGGGACTCCTCGCGGAAGTGGCCGCCGCAGGATTCGGCGCGGTGCAGGGCGTCGAGGCACATCAGCTCGGCGAGTTCGAGGTAGTCGACGATGCGGTTGGCCTTCTCCAGGGACTGGTTGAACTCCTCGCCGGTGCCGGGGACCTTGATGCGCCGCCAGAACTCCTCCCGGATCTCCGGGATCCGGGCGAGTGCCTTGCGCAGGCCGGCCTCCGTGCGCGCCATCCCGCAGTACTCCCACATGAGTTCACCGATCTCGCGGTGGAAGGAGTCGGGGGTGCGGTCTCCGTCGACGGCGAGCAGCTTCGCGAGGCAGTCGCGGGTCTCGCGGACGGCGGCCGCGGCCTCGGGGTGGCTGTCGTCGATCTCATCGTGGTGCGGGTGGCGGGCCAGGTAGTCGTTGATGGTGGAAGGGAGTACGAAGTACCCGTCGCCGAGGCCCTGCATGAGGGCGGAGGCGCCGAGGCGGTTCGCGCCGTGGTCGGAGAAGTTGGCCTCGCCGATCGCGAACAGCCCGGGGACGGTGGTCTGGAGGTCGTAGTCCACCCACAGGCCGCCCATCGTGTAGTGCACGGCCGGGTAGATGCGCATGGGGACCTCGTACGGGTTCTCCGCGGTGATCCGCTCGTACATCTCGAAGAGGTTGCCGTACTTCTCCGCGACCTCGTCCCGCCCCATGCGGCGGATGGCATCGGCGAAGTCGAGGTAGACGCCCTGGCCGCCGGGGCCGACGCCGCGTCCTTCGTCGCAGACGTTCTTCGCGGCGCGGGAGGCGATGTCGCGGGGGACGAGGTTGCCGAAGGAGGGGTAGATCCGCTCCAGGTAGTAGTCGCGCTCCGCCTCGGGGATGTCGGCGGCGGGGCGGGTGTCGCCCTTGGCCTTGGGGACCCAGATCCGGCCGTCGTTGCGCAGGGACTCGCTCATCAGGGTGAGCTTGGACTGGTGGTCGCCGGTGCGCGGGATGCAGGTGGGGTGGATCTGGGTGAAGCAGGGGTTGGCGAAGTACGCGCCGCGCCGGTGCGCCCGCCATACGGCGGTCGCGTTGGAGTTCATGGCGTTGGTGGAGAGGTAGAAGACGTTGCCGTAGCCGCCGCTCGCCAGCACCACCGCGTCGGCGTAGTGGGTGGATATCTCGCCGGTGACCAGGTCGCGGGCCACGATGCCGCGGGCCACGCCGTCGACCGTGATCAGGTCGAGCATCTCGGTGCGTGCGTGCAGCTCGACGTTGCCGGCGGCGATCTGCCGGGACAGGGCCTGGTAGGCGCCGAGGAGGAGCTGCTGGCCCGTCTGGCCGCGTGCGTAGAAGGTGCGGGAGACCTGGACTCCGCCGAAGGAGCGGGTGTCGAGGAGGCCGCCGTACTCGCGGGCGAAGGGGACGCCCTGGGCGACGCATTGGTCGATGATCTCGACGGAGATCTGGGCGAGCCGGTGGACGTTGGACTCGCGGGCGCGGAAGTCGCCGCCCTTGACGGTGTCGTAGAAGAGGCGGTGCACCGAGTCGCCGTCGTTGCGGTAGTTCTTGGCGGCGTTGATGCCGCCCTGGGCGGCGATGGAGTGGGCGCGGCGCGGGGAGTCGGAGTAGCAGAACTGGACGACGTGGTAGCCCTGTTCGGCGAGGGTGGCTCCGGCCGCGCCGCCGGCCAGGCCGGTGCCGACGACGATGACGGTGTGCTTGCGGCGGTTGGCCGGGTTGACGAGCTTGGCCTCGAAGCGGCGGCGGTCCCAGCGCTCCGCGATCGGGCCGTCGGGTGCCTTGGTGTCGGCGAGGGGCTCGCCGGTGGTGTAGCGGGCGTAGTCGTACGTGCGGTCGCTCATGCGGTCGCTCATGGTCAGTTCACCACTCCGGTCATGACGGCGACGGGGACGGACACGAAGCCCGCGAAGAGGAGGAGGGCCAGGGCGTTGGCCAGGACCTTGAGGGTCCGGTCGCGGCGGGCGTTGCCGGCGCCGAGGGTCTGCGCGGCGCTCCAGAACCCGTGCCGGACGTGCAGGCCGAGCGCGGCCATCGCCACGAGGTAGATCGTGTTGCCGTACCAGGTGGAGAAGGTGGCGAGGACGTTCTCGTAGGGGTGCCCGGCCCAGGCGCGCTCGTTGACGGTGAGCGTGGTCAGGTCGAGCACGTGCCAGACGATGAACAGGCCGAGGATGATCCCGCCCCAGCGCATGGTGCGGGTGGCATAGCTTGCGCGGCGGCGCTTGTGGGCGTACTTGACCGGGCGAGCCTTGACGTCGCGGCGGCTGAGCTGGAACGCGGACACGGCGTGGGCGACGACCGCCGAGAGCAGGACCACGCGGGCGGCCCACAGGCCCCAGTGGCTGTGCAGGAAGGGCTCGCCCATGTGGCGCAGCCAGTGGGCGTAGGCGTTGAACTCGCCCGGCCCGAAGAAGATCTTGAGGTTGCCGAGCATGTGCACGACGAGGTAGCCGAGCATGATCAGTCCGGAGACCGCCATGACGGTCTTCTTCCCGATGGTGGAGTCCCAGACCGCCGATACGGCGGAGCCGCCTGTCCGGGTACGCGTTGCCAGAGCCATGGGATCGACGGTAGGGACGAAGGACCCGAAAGGTCCAAGACATGATGTCGGTCATCTTGATAGACATTGCCTATGCAGTTTCAGCAGCTGGTCTACTTCGTGGCCGTCGCCGAGGCCCGGCACTTCACCCGCGCCGCGGAGCGGGAGCACGTGGCGCAGCCCTCGCTCTCGCAGCAGATCAAGGCGCTGGAGCGGGAGCTGGGGGCGGAGCTGTTCAGCCGGGCGCGGGGCAACATCGCGCTGACCGAAGCGGGCGAGACGCTGCTGCCGCTGGCTCGGCGGATCCTGGCGGACGCGGACACCGCGCGGCTGGAGGTCCAGGAGCTGGCGCAGTTGCGGCGCGGACGGGTGCGGCTGGGTGCCACGCCGAGCGTGTGCACGGGCCTGCTGCCGGATGTGCTGCGCGCCTTCCACACCGCCCACCCGGGGATCGAGCTGGTGATCGAGGAGAGCGGTTCGCTCGACCTCGTACGGGAACTGGCGCGCGGGGCCCTGGACCTGGCGCTGATCGCCCTGCCGCTGCCGCCCTCGGCTCCGGCGCTGACGACGGTGGAGCTGCTGACGGAGGACCTGGTGGTGGTCTCCTCCGCGGAGCTGCCGCCGCCCGGCGGGGGCGGGCCCCTGAGCATCTCCGGGCTGCGCGACGAGCCGATGGTGATGTTCCGCCACGGGTACGACCTGCGGGAGCTGACCGTGACGGCCTGCCGCGCGGAGGGCTTCGAGCCGGTGTTCACCGTGGAGGGCGGGGAGATGGACGCGGTCCTGGGCTTCGTGCGGGCAGGGCTGGGCATCGCGGTGGTCCCGGCGATGGTGGTGGACCGAGCCGGTCCCGGCCTGCGGGCGACCCCCTTGGCGGGCTCGCCGCTGCGCCGCACGATCGCCCTGGCGCACCGCACCGATGTGGCTCCCCCGCGCGCGGCGCGCGAGCTGAAGCGCATCCTGGTGGGCTGACCGGTTCGGTCAGGCGGGGGTGAGGGGCAGCGCCTGGTCGAGCCCGCCGGCCAGCATCCCGAAAGCCGCATCGGCGTCGGCCACGGCCGCGGGGTGGGCCTGGTCGGCGCTCTGCCCGGAGTCGATGCGCCGCCAGTTCTCCCGGCCCAGCTCGTGGCGGACGGCCACCAGGTGCACCGCTGCCAGCCGGGCGGTGAGCGGTGGGGCCGCCCCGGCTCCGAGGACCTCGGCGAGCAGCTCCACCTCGCGGGCGGTGTAGAGGGCGAGGCGCGACTCCAGACTCGCGGTGGAGTAGAGCAGCCGCTGGAAGGCGAGGACGTCGGGATGGTCGCAGAGCCCGGTGATCGGATCCCGGCGGTCGAGGGCTTCGAGGAAGTGCGCGTGCACCGCGGCGACCGGCCCCAGCCCGGCCGGCCGGTCGCGCACGATGCGCGCCACCTCGTCCTGATGGTCGGCAAACCGGTCCAGCACCAAGTCCTCCTTGCTCGGGAAGTACCGGAACAGCGTGGGCTTGGAAACCTCGGCCGCGGCGGCGACGTCCGCCACCGAGACGGCGTCGAAGCCCCGCTCGAGGAAGAGTTCCAGCGCCGTGGCCGCCAGTCGGCGACGCGTACGGAGCTTCTTGTTCTCGCGCAGGCCCGTCGTGTTGTCCATGCTTCATACGCTAGCACGCTTTCGTGACCGGGTTATTTTTGAGTCCCAGTTATTTTTTTGACCGGGTTGCTTTTTCTGGCCGCGGCCGCTTTCCTTGAGGCAACGACAGCGAGACGACGAGAGGACTTCCGATGACCGACGTTCTGATCGTGGGCTCCGGCCCCACCGGACTCACCCTGGCCTGCGAGCTCGCCCTCCGCGGGATCGCAGTCCGGATCCTCGACGGACGCTCCGGGCCCCACCTCGAGTCCCGGGGCAAGGGACTCAACCCGGGCAGCCTGGAGGTCTTCGCCCGGCTCGGTGCCGCCGGGCGGATGTCCGCCATCGGCACGCGGGGCCTGGTCCTGCGCAAGTACTTCGACGGCGCCCACATCAACGACACGCCGAGCGGCGACGGCCTCCTCATCGGCCAGTGGCAGGTTGAAGAGGCCCTCCGCGAGCGGCTCGCCGACCTCGGCGTCCGGATCGAGTACCAGGCCCAGGTCGTCGGGATCGCCCAGGACACGGCGGGGGTCACCGCGAGGCTGGCGGACGGCCGTTCGGTGCGCGCCGGCTACACCGCCGGGTGCGACGGCGGCCACAGCTCGATCCGCAAGCTCCTCGGGATCCCCTTCGAGGGACGCACGGACGCGACGGAGACGATGGTGATCGGGGACGTGAGGGCTCCGGGCCTGAGCCGGGATTTCTGGCACCAGTGGTTCACCTCGGACGGCGGGGGGATGCTGCTCTGCCCGATACCGGGGACGGAGACCTTCCAGTTGCAGGCCTCACCGGAGCCCGACGAGAGCGGCGAGCCGCTGCCGCCCTCCCTGGAGAGCTTCCAGCGGCTCTTCGACCGGCACGCCCGGGTTCCGGGAATCCAGCTGGCCGATCCCACCTGGCTCTCGGCCTGGCGGGTCAATGTCCGCATGGCCACCCGGCTGCGCGAGGGCCGGGTCTTCCTCGCCGGAGACGCGGCGCACGTCCATCCCATAGCCGGCGGCCTCGGTATGAACACCGGAGTACAGGACGCGGCCGCTCTCGGCCGGACCCTGGCCGCCGCCCTGACCGGCCCGGCCTCGGACGGTGCGCTCGACGCGTACGAGGCCGAGCGGCTCCCGGCGGCCGCCGACCTGCTGGCCGACACGGTCGGGCGGCACGAGCGGGTCATGGCCGCGGTGCGCGAGCCCGGCCGCGGCACCGAGGCCGGGATGGCCTGACCCCCTGCCGGGGTCAGGGGGTGGGCACCGCGTCCGAGAGGGAGAGGGTGTGGATGCGGTCGGGGGCGCCGGGGCGGGCGTAGTACCAGCCCTGGGCGGTGTCGCAGCCGAGGGCGCGCAGCTGGGCGGCCTGGGCTCCGGTCTCCACGCCTTCGACGGTGACGGCGAGTTCGAGACTGTGGGCCAGGGCGACGATCCCCTCCACGATCTTGACGTCGACGGGGTTGGCCGGGATCTGCTGCATCCCCTGCGTGAAGGAGCGGTCCAGCTTCAGGACACTGACCGGGAGGCGGCGCAGGTTGGCCAGGTTCGAGTAGCCGGTGCCGAAGTCGTCGAGCGCGATGTCCACACCGATGGCCGCGAGCCGGCGCAGCGGTTCGAGGAGTTCGTCGTCGGCGCCTATCAGGGCCGATTCGGTGACCTCCAGGCACAGCGCGCCCGGGGCGAGGCCCGACTTCTCCAGCACGGCGATGGTGTCGGCGACCAGGCCGGGGTGGTGGAGCTGGGTCGGCGAGAGGTTGACGTTGATCCGCAGGGACGAGCCGCCGTGCTGGCGCTGCCAGTTGCGGGCCTGGCGGACGGACTCCTCCAGGACCCAGCGGCCGAGCGGCACGATCAGTCCGGTCCGTTCGGCGAGCGGGATGAAACGGTCCGGGCCGAGCACCCCGTACTGCGGGTGCGACCAGCGGACCAGCGCCTCGGCGCCGTGCACGCTGCCGTCGTGCATGTGGACCAGCGGCTGGTACTCGATGAAGAACTCGCCTCGCTCCAGCGCCGCCGGCAGGGCGTTGGTCAGTCCGTGACGGGTGATGGCCCGGGCGTCGGCCTCGGCGTCGGCGAACTCGAAGCGGTTGCCGCCGGCCGCCTTGGCCCGGTACATCGTGATGTCCGCGCTGCGCAGCACCTCCGCGGGAGTGCGTTCCCCGGCCGGGCCCTCGACGATGCCGACGCTGCCCCGGACCGACAGTTCGCGGCCCTCCAGCCGGATGGGCGTGGACAGGGCCGACAGGATGCGGACCGCGAGGTCGGTCACCTTGTGCTCGGTGTCGGAGCCGGTGGTCAGGGCGACGAACTCGTCGCCGCCGAGCCGGGCGACCACCTCGCCGGGGCCCGTCGCGCAGCTCTGCAGCCGGTCGGCGACCTCCACCAGCAGCCGGTCGCCCGCCGAGTGGCCGAGGCTGTCGTTGACCGTCTTGAACCCGTCGAGATCCAGGTAGCACAGGCCGAAGTGGCTGCCGCCGGCCCCGCTGAGGGCCTTCTCCAGCCGCTCGAAGAAAAGCGTCCGGTTGGGCAGGCCGGTCAGGGCGTCGTGGGTGGCCTCGTAGCGGAGGCGAAGGTTCAGCAGCCGGCGTTCGGTGGTGTCCTCCATCAGGGCCAGCTGGTACTGCGGCACCCCGTCGGCGTCGCGGAGCAGGGACACCGTCAGGTTGGTCCAGAGCACGGTTCCGTCGTGCCGGTAGTACGGCTTCTCCACGCGGTAGTTCTCGCGCTCGCCGCGTACGAGCTCGCCGTACATCCGCCAGACGTGCGGGGTGTCGTCGGGGTGTCCCCACTCGCTGACCTTGCGACCCCGGACGTGTCCCTCCAGGCCGCCGAACATCTTCAGCAGCGCGTCGTTGACCTCCAGGATGTTCCCGTCCAGGTCGGCGATGCCGATCCCGACGGCCGCCCCTTCGAATACCGCCCGGAAGCGTTCCTCGCTCGCGTGCAGGGCCTGCTGGGCGTCGGTGCGGGCGGTCAGCGCGGAGCGGGCGATGGCCTCCTGCTCCTTGAGGGTGCGCTCGCGCAGGGCGCGCGCGAACCCCGCCGCGATCCCGTGCTGGAGACGGGCACAGCGGGCCCGGTACTCCTCGGTGTCCTCCACGCTCGAACCACCGCAAGCGCCGGAGCCATCGGTTCCGCCCGGGCCGCAGTAGAGCACCAGGTACGACTCGACCACCCCGAGCGTGCCGGCCAGCGCCTCGGGGTCGGTGCAGTGCACGGCGACGAGCTCCGCCCCGACGCGCTGGGCGACGGACGCGTCGAAGGGCCGGGCGTGCAGGGCCTCGGCAAGGGTCCGGGTGAGCGGTACCAGGTGGCGTTCGAACTCGGGGCGGGTCAGTGAGGTCGCCGTGACGGGGAAGATCGCCCGCCCCCAGATGGTCGCGAAGCGGGCGATGCGGTCCTCGATGCCGCCCTTGGGAACCGCCGCGGGCTGGGCAGCCACCGTGGGCTCCGGGGCCTCGACGGGCGCCGCCGCGGCGGCGCCCGGAGCACCTGCCGTCTGTGCCGGGAGTCTCACGCCTTGCGTCCCACTCCGCCGAAGCCCGAGTAGGCGTACGGGTCCTCCTGCGCCACGCCGTCCTCCGCGGCCTCGGGGCCGTCGGGCCGCCACTCGGGCATGGACACCAGCCCGGGCTCCACCCACTCGAACCCGTCGAAGAAACGGCGGATCTGCTCCCTGCTGCGCATGACGAGGGGATTGCGGATGTCCCGGTAGACACCCACGGCGCCGCTCGCGACCTCCTCCGTGAGCGGGATCCCTTCGAAGGAGGCGTGCGTGAGGATCAGCAGGCTGCCGGGGGCCAGCGCGTCGCGCAGCTCGGCCACGGCGGCGTACGGATCGTCCGCGTCCTCCAGGAAGTGCAGGACGGCCACGAGCAGGACGGCGACCGGGCGGTCGAAGTCGAGCAGCCGGCCCACCTCGGGGGAGGCCAGGATGTCCCGCGGCTTGCGGAGGTCGGCGGCGACGACGGCGCTGCGGTCGTCGCCGTCCAGGACGGCCCGGCTGTGGGCTACGGCCACCGGGTCGTGGTCGACGTAGACCACGCGCGCCTCGGCGCTCGCGGCCTGGGCGATCTCGTGGACATTGCCGAAGGTGGGGATGCCGGAGCCGATGTCGAGGAACTGCGTGACGCCGTCGGCGACGGCGTGCCGTACGGTGCGGCGCATGAATGCCCGGTTGGCCTGCATGATCTTCGGCAGGCCCGGCATGAATTCCATGGCGCGGCGGGCCGCCTGACGGTCGACCTCGAAATTGTGGGAGCCGCCCAGGTAGTAATCGTAGATGCGGGACACGCTCGGCACCGATATGTCGATGCCTGGCGGGGCCCAGGCGGGGCGCTCCATCGGGTCTCCAAGCGTTGTTCCTGCGCGGTCCGGTCGAGGTCGGACTCCTGTCCGAGCCGAATGTACTGATCATTTCCCAACGGGGCGAGCAAAAGCGGAAATTGGCGATCCGTTCTTCGTCACACACCAAAGGCGGCCGCCGCCCCCGTCCGGGGGATTGATCGATACCGACACATCCCTTTTGGGAATTGCGCGGCGCGCGCTCACACTCGCCCGACGACCGGCCCAGGGCTGGCTCAAACCTCACTGGTCGCCGCTCCACCCGTTCAGGCGAACCGGGGCGGACTCCCGCGTGCGCGGGCGGGCGCGGGGCCCATGCTCCCGGGGTGAACAGAGCCTGTGCCAGGCGCCTGCTGGCGGTCCCGGTCCTGTTGTGGGCGGCCTTGTCCGTCACGCCGGCCGTGGCTGATAGCTGCGCTTACGCGACGACCGACGCCGACGACGGCGCGGCCGCCATCACGGTGGTCGCGGCGGTCTCCGCCGGCGGCCGCGGAGGTGGCCCGGGTGGCGGACATCACGGCCGCGACCACGGCCGCGACCACGGCCGGGACCCCGGCGGCAACCCCGGCGGCCACCACGGAGGCGGTCACGGGGGAGGGCACGGAGGAGGGCACGGGGGCGGCCATCACGGCGGACACCACTGCCCGCCACCGCCTCCCCCGCCCTGCCCGCCGAAGCCGACTCCCCCACCGAAGCCGCCGAAACCCGAACCCACTCCAATGCCCCCACCCGCCCCGCCCCCGAAGCCCACGCCGCCACCACCACCCCCGCCCAAGCCGGCGCCGAAACCCGCACCGAAGCCCGTCCCACCCGAACCGGCCCCGTCGAAACCGCCGCCCGCACCACCCAGGGCCGTCAAGCCGCCCGCTCCACCGGAGCCCGCCCCCGTGGTGACGCCACCGCCCGCGCCCAGGCCTGTGGCCCGTCCCGCGTACCACGCCCCTGCCCGCAAACCGGCCGAGCACCACGTCTCGCCCGTGACCTTCACCCTGCTGACCGCGGCTCCCGCGGTGCTCGCGATCGTCGCGCTGCGCCCGCGCTAGCGCCGACCTCGGCGCCGGCTCCGGCGCCGGCAGCCTTTCGCCCCACCCGTAATCGATTGGGAGTCATCTTGTCGGAATGGCTCGTCCTGTCCATCGCGATGGCCGCGGCCTGCGCCGTGGTGCTGTCCATCACCTTCCTCAACCACCGCCGGATCGGCGAGGACGACGATCCGAACGAGACCCCGGACGTCATCGAGTACATGACGATGATGATCGGCGTGATCTACGCGATCGTCCTGGGCCTGGCGATCGCCGGTGTCTGGGAGGGCCGCGGAGCCGCCCAGGAGTACGTGCGCCAGGAGGCGCAGGCCCTGCACGAGATCAGCGTCCGCTCCGAGGTCTACCCGGCCGAGGTGCGCAAGAAGATCCGGTCCGACGTCGACGCGTACGTGACGTACGTGGTGGACACGGAGTGGAAGGAGATGGCCGACAACGGCGACCTCACGGACCGCGGCGGGGAACTGCTGGAACGGATCCGCCGGGACGTCACCGACTACGAGCCGCGGACCGATCACGAGGGTCAGGCGTACCAGCCCCTGGTCGACCAGGTCGCGGTGGCGGACGACGCCCGCAGTGCGCGCGGCCAGAGCGCCGGGGCCACCATGCCGGGCGTGGTGTGGTTCGGGCTGATCACCGGGGCCCTGGTGACGGTCGGTCTGATCTTCACCCTGCAGATCCGGCGGTCCTTCCGGGAGTTGCTGCTGGCAGGGCTCTTCAGCGCACTCATCGCCTTCCTGCTGTTCCTGATCTGGGACTTCGACGCGCCCTTCGGGCGGGGCATCGCGGCCACCGCCGAACCGTTCCTCGCACAGTTCCCGCATCTGGGCCTGACGGACTGACGACGGATGAGGGCCGTTGACGGCCGCCGAGGGCAGAGCACGCAGGGGCCACGGACCACCGAGGGCTGCCGGAAGTCGTCGCCCTCCGGGGTCCCGCAAACCGGGGACGGGCCTCCCGTCCCCGGTTCGGCCTAGGACCATGCCCCATTCGCCCGTTCCTGATCGCGGGCGACCGCCCCCGGACCTAGCGTGTCGAACATCGAGGCGCACAACCCCCCCACGTGCGGAAACCCCTTTCCGCGGCTGCTCCTCGGGGATCCGGAGGATCAACCATGGGTGCGATACGCATCTCCGCCACAGCCCTGCTGAGCGCCGGCGCCACGGGCGCCGTACTGGCGCTCGGTCCCCTCAGCGCGCCCGCCGCGACCGCGGCCGAGGCCCAGGTCACCTCGTTCGGCTTCGCCATCACCCCCTCGACCGTCGCGCCCGGCGGCCAGACGGTGCTCTCCGTCAGCGGCTGCAACGCCGCCTACTCCACCGCTTCCTCCGGGGTCTTCGACACCGTGAGCATCGCCCGCGGCCAGACCGCACGGGTCACGGTGGACCGCGACGCCCGGCGCGGAGCCGTGTACTCCGTCTCCTTCACCTGCAACGGGGAGACCGGCTCGGCCGACCTGACGATCGCCGGGGGCACCACCAGACCGACCACGAGCTCCACGACGGGTGCGGCCAGGGGCTTTCCCACGGTCACCGCCCCGGCCCCCACGTCCTCCACGCTGGGTGTGCGCGGCGGCCTCGGCGGCAGCGTCGCCGGCACGGACCCCGTCGAGTTCGGCGCGGGAGCAGGCCTCTTCCTCGCCGCCGCGGGCGGCACGGCGTACGCCCTGCGCCGCCGCGCGAACAGTCGCGGCCACTGAGTCCCGCCCCGCCGCCCCCTTCCGGCGTCCTGCCAACCGCCGGTCGCCCCGGCCCCCGGCCCGCCCCCGGGCCCCCCGGGGGTTGGGGCGGGGGTGCGGGGGCGGCGCCCCGCCCCGGGGCCCCCCCCCCGGGAGG
>NZ_JBEZLW010000062.1:0-30514 GCF_040652395.1 Streptomyces sp. NPDC048269 | reverse complement strand
CGAGGTGGCACGCTCGCTGCCCGAGGCTAAGGTCGGCTACCTCCGGGATACGCTGTCCCGCTGAGGTGTCGGGGCCCGGCCCCGGTGGCCACCGCGGTGGCCTCCGGCCCGACGCTTCGACCAGCCAGACCCGCGGCGCCGGCCGCCGGTACCGCGCACGCTCGCGAGCGTGCGCCTGACATCGCCGAGATCAAGGAGAGGGTGCACCGATGAGCAGGACGACCCCCCGGGAATCGGGATCCCAGCCGGCCAGCGAGCGCCTGCGTGCGCAAGTGGATGGCACTCGGGCGGAGTTGGGCCGGACGGTGCAGGCACTGGCCGCCAAGGCGGACGTCAAGGGCCGAGCGCGCGAGAAAGCGGCGGCGGCCACCCACCAAGCCCGCGAGAAGGCCGTGATCGCCACCCGCCAGGCGGGCCGGACGGCCTCGCGGACGATCCGGCGCGACCGGTGGCTGCTGACCGTGGCAGCGGCGTGCTTCGTGTGGCTGGTGGCGCGGCAGGTCGCCGGACGGAGGCACTGATGAAGGCTTCGAAGATCGCTTACAAGCCTGTGGGAATGACCCTCGGCGCCATCGGAGGCGCGCTGGCCGGCGTCGCGTTCAAACAGATCTGGAAGCGGCTCGGTCACGAGGACGACGCGCCGGACGCCACCGACGAGGACCGGTCGTGGCGGGAGATCCTCATCGCCGCCACCTTGCAGGGTGCCGTCTTCGCCGCCGTCAAGGCCGTCATCGACCGCAGCGGGGCGGTGGCCACCAAGCGCCTCATCGGCACCTGGCCCGCCTGACCCGGTCCGGACACCGGGCCGGGGCCTGCGGAGCACCGTGCTCGACCCGATCACCCCGGGTCAGGCCCCAAGACGTTCCAGGAGCCGGGACCGGTGCAGTTCTGCCACCGGGGCCAGCAGGTCCGGATGGCGCAGCAGCGCCGCCGCGCGGTGATCGTCCGGCGCGGGCTCGGTCAGCCGGCGGAAGGCGACGGGCACCGTGCCCACGTGGTCGGTCCCGCTCACGGCACGCGCCGCCGCCGCCGCGAGGGCCGGCGTGCTCAGCAGGCATGCGGCCCAGCTGGCGACCACCTCGTCCACCCAGCTGCGCCATGCGTCGTCCAGTGGGTCCCCGGCCGC
The DNA here is from genome assembly GCF_040652395.1 of Streptomyces sp. NPDC048269. NCBI lineage: Bacteria > Bacillati > Actinomycetota > Actinomycetes > Kitasatosporales > Streptomycetaceae > Streptomyces > Streptomyces sp. NPDC048269. Next base: position 29,388 of record NZ_JBEZLW010000062.1, on the reverse strand, counting down.
CGCCGGGTCGGCGGCGTCGGATCCGGTGATCCAGTCGAGTCTGCCCGTGCCACCGGGCCCGGTCAGCGCCACCAGCTGGACATCGAGGTCCGTCGGGTACCGGAGCCACGCGGCGAGCGTGACGGCCTGGCGGGACTGGGCCTCGGCGAGGCTGCGCTCGAGGGCGCCGCGCCCGGAGGGGTACGCGCGGGTGAGCCACTGCGCCGTGGCCGCTATGAGCGGTGACAAGGAGATATCCGTGGGCACGGCAGCCCTCCAGGCGGTACGGGGACGGAACATCACCTTAATGGCGGTATGCCCGCCATTGGAATGGAAATCGACCGCCCGCCCAGGTGGCATGGGCCACAGCGGCCCGACACACGGACCGCCGGAAATCCCCGGCGTGTCCCCCGGAGTGGCTTTCAGTGGACGTGACTGCCTGGCGGCAGCCAGGGAACCCCTGATCGAGGAGAAGGCCATGGGACACGGCGGCGACGTCATCGCAGAGCTGACCACCGACCACAGGGAGGTGGAACAGATCTTCGGCAAGATCGAGGCGCTGCCCCCTGGGGACTCGCGGCGGAAGCTCTACGCCGACCAGGCGATCATGGAACTGGTCCGGCACTCCGTCGCGGAGGAGTCCTACCTGTATCCGGCTGTGCGGAAGCAGCTGCCGGACGGTGACGCCCTGGCCGACAAGGAGCTGGCCGACCACGCTACGGCCGAGCGCACGATGAAGGACCTGGAGGGCTGCGACGCCGACGACCCCCGGTTCGACACCTTGATGATGAAGCTGATGGCGGAGATCCGGGAGCACGTCGCCGACGAGGAGGACAATCTCTTCCCGCGGCTGCGTACGGCGTGCACCCCCGAGATGCTCGGCAAGCTGGGCGACAAGGTCCGAACCGCGAAGAAGACGGCTCCGACCCGCCCCCACCCCTCGGCCCCGGACACGCCGCCCGCCAACAAGCTCCTGGCCCCCGGGGTCGGTCTCGTCGACCGCCTGCGCGACATGATGAGCGGGCGCGGCAAGGAGTCCTGAGACCGCGGCCGACTCCTGTCGGGCGGCTGTCCCTCGAAGCGGTCTTCCCTCGGGCGCTCCTGCAGGCGACCGGGCCACCGGGCCGACCGAGTTCCGCATGCCCGCGGCGGGAGCGGGATGGTCACCCGCTCCGGCCGCTCCGGCATGACGTCTCGGCGCAACGCTCCGGGGGCGCCGCGACCCCGTCGGGCCGCCCGCCGCGCACGCCGCGATTCGGCCAGGAACACCCGGCGGGTCGCCGTGTGAGCGAGGGTGGGGACATGGTGAATGTACTGGGCAGCCGTATCCTGCTGCGTCCCACGGACCCCGAGCGTTCCCGCGTCTTCTACGGTGACACCCTCGGCCTCGCGGTCTACCGCGAGTTCGGTACCGGTCCCGAGCGCGGCACGGTCTACTTCCTCGGCGGCGGGTTCCTGGAGGTGTCGGGGCGCGCCGAGGAGCCGCCCGCTCCCGGGCTGCGGCTCTGGCTCCAGGTCGCGGACGCGCGGGCGGCGTACGAGGAACTGCGCGGCCGGGGCGCCGAGGTGCTGCGGCCCCCGCAGCCGGAGCCGTGGGGTCTGATCGAGATGTGGATCGCCGACCCCGACGGGGTGCGCATCGCCGTCGTGGAAGTACCGGCGGACCACCCGCTGCGCTTTCGCCCCTGAACCGGCAGGGCCGCGCACTGCGGGAAGTCCGGCTGCCGCCGAGCTGACCCCCGCACCGCCTTCGCCCTGGGACGGTGGCACCCCGCCACCCCGCCGCGCCACCCCGCCGCGCCGTCCGCCGTCCGCCGTCCGCCGTCCGACCGACCAGAGCGGTGACCGGGGCCTGTCTCAGGTCACGGGGTCAGGGAGGCTGCCAACGCGTGGACGAGCTGCGCGAACTCGGCACGTTGCCCGCCGGTCAGGGTGGCGTAGAGCGGCGCCTGGAGCTCATCGGTGAGCTGCTCGGCACGCTGCCATCGGGGGATCTGGCTCGCGGCGACGGGACGTGGCTCGTGCCAGCCGTAGTGGGTTGCCTGCTCGACACCGAGGTTGACGACCATCGCCGCCCGGGCGCTCAGCCCACACAGGCGCACCGCCGCCAGATGGCTGGCGCCACGGTGTTCCCGCAGCACGTGTATGCGCTGCATGGCCGCACCGACCGGGTCGTCGCCGGGGCAGGGTTGCGCACGCCAGCCGGCGAACAGGGGCAACGCGTCGGCGCCGGCGGTGTCGATCAGCTGCTGCGCCAAGCGGTTGAAGTGCTCCACGTCGGCGTCGGCGGGAATGTTGGCGCGCCCCCACGTCCGGACGGCCTGCGCATAGCAGGCAGCGGCTTCCTCCGCCGGCATCACGGACCGGCCCGCCGTCCAGCCCGCGGTGACCAGGCGGGGGCCGAGGAAGCCCTGTACCGCTTGGACCACCGCAGCCGGCGCCTCGCCGAGCACGCCGAACCGTCCACGGCAGTAGAAGCCGCGCCCTGGTGGAAACCCGGCACGCAGACCGACGGCGGCGGTCGCCTCGTCGGACATGAACTCGTCACCGAAGTCGTGGACTGGCCGGGCAACCGCGGCGATGCAGTCGAAGATTTCCATGGCTTGAAGCTCGCTCACCATGACCCAATGGGTCAAGGGGATGATTTCCGATGGATCCCTTTAGATAATCTATCGAGTCATGTTGGATATCCGCCGTCTGTACATGCTCAAGACCGTCGCGGCCCGCGGTTCCATCGCCGCGGCCGCCCAGTCACTGGCGCTGTCCGCCGGTGCCGTGTCCCAGCAGTTGTCCGCGCTGCGGCACGACGTGGGGGTGGATCTGCTGCGCCCCGACGGGCGGACCGTGGCACTCACGGAGGCGGGCCGGGTACTCCTCGAACACGCCGACCGGATCCTCGCTGCCATGGAGGAAGCCGAGAGCGCCCTCGCGGCGGTCAAGGGCACGGTCGGCGCCACCGCCACCCTCGCCGCGTTGCCGTCGACCGTCGCCAGGATCGTGGCCCCCGCACTGACCGCACTGGGCTCACACCACCCGCAGCTCACCGTGACCTGTCTCGTCACCGACCAGGCGCAACTGCGGGAACTCACGCTCGGCACCGTCGATGTGGTGCTGGGACAGCGCTATCACCACCTGCCCGACACCGCACCCCGGGGGATCGAGGTCTCGCCCCTGCTCGACGATCCGCTGGTCGTCGTCACCGCCGCCGGCCGGGCCGACGAGCGGCCCGTCGCCCTGCGGGAACTGGCCACGCACAGCCTCGCCGTGCCGCCGCCGACCACGGACTGCGGACAGGCCATCCTGTACGCCTGCCACCAGGCGGGCTTCACGCCCGCGCCGCGCTACGTCACTGCCGACATCGCCGCCCAGCTCACCCTCGCACGGGCCGGCCTCGCCACCGCGCTCGTCCCCCGGACGGCCATCGACCCGACCACGCCAGGAATCCGCACGGCGCCCATCGAGGATCTCCCGATCCTGCGCCTCCTGTTCGCCGCGACGCGTCACACCGGGACCGCGAACCCGACGACCACGGCCGTCGTCGCAGCGCTGCGCACAGCCGCGCGGCAGGATCGCGCCACGCACCTCCCGCCGGCTTAGAGCAGGCATTCGACCCCGTGCGTACGTCGCCCAGCACCGCGAGCGGTGGTGTTCACGACCTGGAGGACGAACTCATCCGCGCGCTGGGCACAGCGCGGGTCGAGGAGACCATCCGGACCGAGGGCGACCTGCGGGCTTGGCAGACCTTCCTGCGCCAGCCCGCCCACCACGGCCGGCCCCGGCAGCAGCAGTTGCGGCGCTTCCTCGGCACGAAGAAGGGCCGCAAGATCCGTTACGGCCGTCTCCTGGTGGAGAGCCTCGGCCCCGGAGAGGTAGCGGCCCCGCTCGACGCCCTCGTCACGAGCCTGTGACCGGCGGAACTCCGGCAAGAACCAGAAATACTGACGCATGGAGCTCCGTTGGCCGAAAGTCCTGGGCCAATTTGGTGACGAGCGCACTGATGTTTCATCATTGTGACTGCACGTCAGCTTTGACGTGCGTCGAGGAGGCGGGGGCGCCGGGGGGTCCCCCGTTCACACCGGTCGATTCCCGCAGGCGAGTTCTTGCTCTCGCCGCGCCCCGCCGTGGCTCCCGTCCCCATTCCCGTCACCTAGGCAAAGGCCCATGTCCGCCCAGCAACTCTCGGACCTCATACGTTTCGCCCGTCACAACTCACCCTTCTACCGGGACCTTTACGCGTCCCTGCCGCCGCACGCCGACCGCCTCACCGACCTGCCGGTGGTCGACCAGAAGGAGTTCTGGGCGGCCAACACCCTTCACGACAGCCGGGTGCTGACCGGACCGCTCAGCGAGGCCACGGTCTACAAGACCGGCGGCACCACCGGGTCCCCCAAGTTCTCCGTCTACACCCGTGACGAATGGCGCACGTTCGTCACCTCCTTCGGCCAGGGACTCGTGGACACGGGTCTGCGCCCGGGACATCGCGTCGCCGACCTCTTCTATGCCGGGGAGCTGTACGCCAGCTTCCTCTTCGTCCTCGACTCCCTCGCCCACGCGCCCGTGGACAACGTCCGCCTGCCCATCGGCGGCGGTGCGCCGCTGGAGTCGACGATCCCCACACTCCGCGATCTCGCCGCGCAGGTACTGGCCGGCACGCCCACCACCCTGTGCCGGCTCGCCGAACAGGTCATCTCGTGCGGTGTCCGGCTCGACTCGGTGGAGTTGCTCCTCTTCGGCGGCGAGGCCCTCTTCGACGACCAGCGGCGCCTGCTGGCCGGCGCGTTCCCCCGCGCCGAGGCACGTTCCGTCGGATACGCCAGCGTCGACGCCGGCCTGCTCGGCCGTCCCGTACCCGGCTCCGACGCCCGGGTGCACCGGGCCTTCACCCCGTACTCGGTCGTCGAGATCCTCGACGACTCCACCGATGAGCCCATCACCGAGCCGGGGCGGCCCGGCCGGGTCGTCGTCACCAGCCTCTTCCGCCGCCTCATGCCGATCATCCGCTACCCCGCCGGCGACCGGGCCGAGTGGACCGGCACCGGGCCCGGGCACTTCCGGATCCTCGGCCGCGCCGAGGAGGGCGTACGGGTGGGCCCCGTCTCCCTCTACACCCAGGACGCCCAGGACGCCGTGGCCGCGGCCGACACCGCGGGGCACGTGGTCGGCATGCAGCTCGTCGTCCGCCGCTGGGACGGCCGCGACGGCCTCGTACTGCGGCTGGCGACGGCCCCTCGTGACGACGCCCCGGGCGAGGCCGCGGGGGGCCGGGAGGCGCTGGCCAAGGCCGTCGTCACGGAGCTGGAGACCGTACGGCCGCTGTACCCGGACAGCGTGCGCGCCGGGTTCGTGCACCCGCTGTCCGTGGAGTGGGCACGCCACCGCGACCTCGCTGTCAATCCGCGCTCGGGCAAGCTCGTCCGGGTCCTCGACGAGAGGCCGACCGCATGACCGCCTCACCCGTGGCCGCACATGAGACCGAGACCGGCGCCGGGGCCGAAGCCGGGACCGACGGCCGGCGCGCTCCGCTGATCCTGCGCAACCGCGCCTTCGGCGCCGTGTGGCTCGGCCAGGTCCTCACCCAGGCCGCCGTACGGATGTTCCAGGTCGGCGTTTCGTGGTGGATCGTCGCCTATGCCGTGAGCGACGGCCGCGGTCTGGCATCCGGGCTGTTCATGGCGGCCTGCACGCTGCCCGCCGTCGCGCTGGCGCCCGTCGTGGCCGGGGCCGTCGCCCGGTTCGCCCACCGTTCGGTTCTGCGGAATGCCGCCGGTCTGGCCGGGGTCGCCTCGGGCGCCCTCGCGCTGTGGGCCCACGGCGGCGGCCTGCCCCTCCCCGCCGTGTACGCCGCTGCTCTTGCCCTGGCCACCTGCCAGGCGTTCTTCGACCCCTGCCTGACCACATCGGTGCCCGAACTCGTCGACGACGCCGACATCGAGACGGCCACCGGATTCGAGCTGTCCACCCAGTCCCTGGCCGGCCTCGGAGGAGCGCTGCTCGGAGCCCTGACCGTCGACCGGGCCGGCGTCGCCGGCCTGGCCGTAGGCTGCGCGGCCGCCTACCTCGGCGCGGCCCTCTTCGTCGCGAGCGCCCGCTTCCGCATCGCCTCGACCACCGCGGCCGCCTCGACCACCGCGGCCGTCCCGTCCGCCGATGACGGCTACGGGGCGGCCGGCGGCCCGGCGGCAGCCGTGTCACAGCGGCGCACGCTCCGCCGCATCCTCGGCGAACTGCCCTACGTACGGCGGATCCTGCTCTGCTTCACCGCGGCGAACCTCTTCACCACCGCCGTGTTCGTCGTCATCCCCCTGTACACCCGCTCGGTCCTCGCGGGCGGTGGCGGCACCGTGGCACTGCTGGAGGCCTCCCTGGGCGCCGGCGCGCTCATCGGCGCCTTCACCGGAACCCGCGTACCGGGGCGGCCCACGGTCGCCGGCGCCTACTGCCTGGGCCTGATGGCCATCGCCCTGGCCGTGCCGGGGCTGGTCGCGCACCGCCCGGTCGTCGCGGGCTGTCTGGTCGTGGCCGGCTGGTGCGCCGGGGCCGTCAGCGTCCGCTTCGTGGCCCTCTTCCAGCGGCTGGTGCCGACTGCGGACAAGGCCGGCTTCTTCGCCGTGATGCAGGCCGTGCTGGGTGCCTCCCTGCCGGTGGCATCCCTCGTCTTCGGCTCCGCCGGCGACTTCCTTTCGCCCCGGACGCTGTGCCTGGTGCAGGGCATCGGCCTGGTCCCCGCCGTCTGCGCACTCGCTCTCCTCGGGTCCCGTGCACCCGCGCCGCCCACAGCGGACCCCGGCACGGATGCGGATACGGATGCGGACGCGGATACGGATGCGGGCCGTGGCACGGAACCCGTCGGAGGCAAGCGGTGAACCCCGTCATCACCCCGGCAGTCTGCGCGGACATCGCCGAACTGCGCCAGCTTTACTACGCCGTCTACGGGCCGCACTACCCCGTGGCGCTCGGCACCGACCCGGCCGAGATGGCCCGGCTGATAGCGGACCCGTACTCCCTGTGGCTCGTCGGACGCTGCGCCGACACGGGTGCCCTGACCGCGTCGGCCGCCATCCACGGCGAGGCGGGCAGCCGCATCGGCCGCCTGGAGGGCATCGCCGTACACCCCGGGCACCGCTCGGCGGGCCTGGCCGCCGCGCTGACCGAGGCACTGTGCGCCGGGATGCTGGACACCGGGCGGCTGGACTCGGTGTACGCGACCGTACGGACCGTCAGCACCGGTCCGCAGCGCGTCGTCGCGCGCAACGGCTTCCGCCCGCTGGGGATCCTGCCCAACGCGGTGGATCTCCGCAGCCGCGAAACGCTCGCGCTCTACGCGCGTCACGCCAGCGGTGTGCTCGATCGCCGGATCCACGTCGCCGAAGTACCCGCCCCGCTGCTGCCGTTGCTGCGCACCGCCGAGGCCACGCTCGGCATCGGCTCCCCCGGGGTCCGGGCCGTCGCCGGCCCGCTCACGGCGCCCGCGCCACAAGGGGCCGTCGAACGGCTGGAGATGATCGAAGCGCCTGCCTTCGTACGCCGCCGCTTCCGCGAGCAGTTCCCCGGCGCCGAGGGCTGGTTCTACCCCCTGCACACCCCGAACGTGCTGCTCACCCCCGAAGACGGCCGTTTCGAAGTCTACGCGTACCTCAACCGCGCCGGTGGGTACGGCTCCCTCCTGACCGCCCACCCGGACCCCGCCGCCGCGGCCGCGTACCTCGAACCCGTCACCCGGGCCCTGGCCCGCGCGGGGGCCGGCTACGTCGAGGCCCTGGTGCCCCTCGCGCACGTGGAGGCCCTCTCGGCCTTCCTGGCCCAGGGGTTCGTCGCCGGGGCCCTCTACCCGGCGATGCGCGCGGACGGCGACGGCTTCCACGACTACGCCGTCCTGTCCCGTTCCAGCGAACGGATCGACTTCCGCGGCGTAGCCGTCGAACCGCCCCTCCAGCCCTATCTGGACTGCTACGCGTCGGCCTGGGCGTCGGCGCACCTGCCCACATCATCCGAGGTTGCCTCATGAACCCCCATCTCGCGCCGGTCGCCGTACCGGACCCGGCCCTTCTGCCGCACGTACAACGGCTGTGCGACCTGACCGACCCGTACGCCTGCGGGCCCGCGGAGGACGAACTGTTCGCCGCCGCCATGGCGGAGACCAACGCCTGGCACGCCGAGCGCTCCCCGTTCTTCCGTTCCCTGTACGAGGCCACTCCCCCGATGGACCCGTACCGCGCCCCGCTCGTCCACGCGAACTTCTTCAAGCGCCACGAGGTGCTCTCCGTCCCGCGCGAGGAGGTCGAACTGCACCTGACCTCCTCCGGCACCACCGGCCAGAAGTCGCAGATGTTCTTCGACCACTGGAGCATCCGCTCCGCCCAGCGCATGGTCGCCCGGATCTTCGAGCGCAACGGCTGGATCACGCCCGACCAGGAGGTCAACTACCTCCTGTACAGCTACGAGCCGGCCCCCTCACTGAACCTCGGGACCGCCTTCACCGACAACTACCTGTGCGACTTCGCCCCGGCGCGCAGCGTCGAGTACGCGCTGCGCAACACCGGCGGCGACCACGAGTTCGACCCGTTCGGCTGCATCGCGGCGCTGCGCCGCTTCGAACGGGAGGACGCCCCGGTGCGCATCCTCGGCTTCCCGGCCTTCCTCTTCTTCACCCTGGAGCGGATGCGGGCCATGGGACTGCCCCCGCTGCGCCTGCCCGAGGGCTCCCTCGTCGTCCTCGGCGGCGGCTGGAAGGGGCACGCCGAGCGGCGCATCGGCAAGGAGGAGCTGTACGCCCGCGTCACCGAGCAGCTCGGCATCCCGGGTGAGCGGATCCGGGACACCTTCGGGTCGGTGGAGCACTGCATCCCGTACATCGAGTGCGACCACCACCGGCTGCACGCCCCCGTCTGGTCCCGGGTGACGATCCGGTCCACGCGCACGCTCGAACCCCTTCCCCACGGGGAACGGGGCTACCTGCACCTCGTGTCGCCGTACATCACCTCGGTACCGGCACAGAGCGTGGTCATGGGCGACCTCGCCTCCCTCCAGCCGGGTGACGCCTGCGGGTGCGAGCTGGAGACCCCCTGGTTCACCGTCCACGGCCGTGCCGGGGTGAGCCGCAACCGCAGCTGCGCGGTGGCCGCAGCGGAACTGATGAAGGGCATGGCGTGACCGTGACGGAGACCAAGGCCGCGTACGACCAACACGGCGACGGCGTCGCGCACCACTACTGGCAGGGCGCCTTCATCGGCGACGAGGAGGCCGGGCGCCGCCTCGCCGGTCTGCCGGCCGCCGTCGAGGCCGCGCTGGCCACGGTGCTGGAGACCGAGACCGTCCTGGCCGCCTGCGACGCCCTCGCCGGCGCCCTGCGCGATCCGGCCCACCCGGTACACACCCGGCTCGCCGCGCACCTGCCCGAAGGGGAGGACCCGGCCGTCCTGGTCGAGCTCGGCGGCCTCCTCGGCCGGCGGGAACTGACCCGCAAGCTGCGCCGGGAACTCGGCGACGCGGCTCCCGGCCGGCTCAACCGGCCCGACCCGCGCGAGTCGGTCTACGAGGCGTGGGCACCCGTCGGCCTTGTCGCCCACATCGCCCCGGGCAACGCCGCGACGGTCGCGCCGCTGAGCGTCGTCGAGGGCCTGCTCGCCGGAAACGTCAACGTCCTCAAGACCAGCGGCTCCGACACCCTCCTGACCCAGCACCTGATGGCCGAGCTCGCGACCCTGGACCCCAGCGGTGCGCTGGCCGCGCGGATCGTCGTCCTGCGCTTCCCGTCCTCCCGGCAGGAGTGGCTCCGCCTGATGTGCGCGCCTGCGGACGCCGTCGCCGTATGGGGCGGGGAAGGCGCCGTCGAAGGGGTGGCCGCCCATGTGCCGGCCGGCTGCCGGCTGGTGGAGTGGGGGCACCGGATCTCCTTCGCGTACCTGACGAGCGACGCCTGGTCGGACGCCGGGACGCTCGACGCCCTCGCGGACGACGTGTGCCTGCACGAGCAGCAGGCGTGTTCCAGCCCCCAGGTGGTCTACCTGGACACCGCGGACGAGGATGAGGTGTTCGCCTTCGCCGAGCGTTTCGCCGCGGTCCTCGCGGCCCGGCCGCCGGCCGTGCACGCCGCTTCGGCGGGCGCGCCGGATCCCGCCGAGGAGGCCGAGCTGACCACCACCGAGCTGGTGGCCCGGCTGGAGGAACACCTCGGCCTGACCAGGGTGTTCGCCGCGCCCGACGGATCGTGGCGGGTCATGGCCGACACCCGGTCCCCGCTCACCGCCTCGCCGCTGCACCGCAGCGTGTGGGTCAAGCCGCTGCCCCGCAAGCAGCTGATCGCCACACTGCGTCCGATGCGCCGCTATCTGCAGACGGCGGGCCTCGCGGGCAGCCGAACCGACATCGCCGAGCTCTCCCGCACCGCCCTGGCCGCGGGCGTCACCCGCGTCACCCCGGTCGGCGCCATGCTGGACAGCTACGCGGGCGAACCGCACGACGGCGTGTACGCCCTGCAGCGCTACAGCCGCCGTGTCGCGGTCCAGGCCGACCCGGACCGCTTCTCCACGACCGCCTGCCTGGACGACCTGGCCCGGCCCGTCCTCCTGCCGCAGCCCGCCGGCCCGCTCCTGGGCAAGGAGGACGTGCAGGAACTGGGCCGGCGGGTCGCGCGGGCCGATGCCGAGCTGTACTTCCGCAGCGGTGGCAGCACCGGGGCGCCGGCACTGTCGATCTTCAGTTACGACGACTACGACACCCAGATGCACGCCGCCGCCCGCGGCCTGCTCGCCGCCGGCTACGACCCGGTCGGGGACCGCACCGCCAACCTCTTCTACAGCGGCGGCATGTACGGCAGTTTCATCAGCTTCTTCTCCGTGCTGGAACGGCTCGGCGGGGTGCAGCTGCCGCTGTCCGCGGGGCCGGACCACCGGGCGACGGCCCGCGCCGTCATCGACCACGGGGCCGACACCCTGTTCGGCATGCCCTCCTACCTGTGGCAGCTGCTGCACGCGGAGGCGGACGCGCTCCGCGCGTACGGAGGGCTGCGCAAGGTCTTCTACGGGGGCGAGCACTTCACGGAGGAGCAGCAGCGCACCCTGAAGGACACGTTCGGCATCGAGACCGTCCGCTCGATCACCTACGGCAGCACCGACCTCGGCCCGCTGGGCTACCAGTGCACCGAGAGCTCCGGCGGGGTCCACCACCTGCACGCCGACCTCCACACGATGGAGATCCTGGACGTGGCGGAGGACCGGCCGGTGGCCCCGGGCGAGACGGGGCGGCTGGTCTTCACCACGCACGCCCGGCGCGGCCAGCACCTGGGCCGGTACGTGATAGGCGACCTCGGCCGCGAGGTCCCGGGCCGCTGCCCGTGCGGCCGGCACGCGCCCCGCTTCGAGCTGAGGGGGCGCACCGGTGACGTCATGCGGGTGGCGACGTACTTCCTCGACCACCGCCGCTTCCTGGCCCTGGCCGAGGAACGGGGCGGCCACCGCGGCGAGCTGCAGGTCCGGCTCGACGGTACGGACGCGCGCGAGCGGCTGACCGTACGGGTGGAGCGGGCCGGGGCGACGGACCCGGAGCGGCTGCGGGAGGTCTTCCTGTCCGGCTACCCGGAGCTCCGCTCGGCGGTGACGGAGCAGCTGCTGGACCTGGTGGTCGAGGTGGTCGACGGCGCGTCCCTGGACCGCAGTCCGACCAGTGGCAAGCTCCTCGCGGTGGTGGACGCACGCCGCTAGCATCCGGGAAGTGGCCCGCGCCCCTCGTCACGGGTGCCCGCCGGCCCTGGTCCGGTGACCAGGGCCGGCGGACCGGCGTTCGCGGAGGCGCGGGCGGCACGGGGTCGCCCGGGTCCCTGCGTACGCATGTCCCGCTGGGACCGGTACGAACAGCGGTCCCGCACCACCGCGCCCTTCGACACCATCACTACGGCCGTTTCCCGTCGCCGATGGCCTGCTCCGTCCAGATGGTCTTCCCGGCCCTCGTGAACCGGCTGCCCCAGCGGTCGGCGAGCTGGGCGACGAGGAAGAGGCCGCGCCCGCCTTCGTCCGTCTCCCGGGCGCGACGAAGGCGTGGCTGGGTACTGCTGGGGTCGGACACCTCACAGGTCAGCTTCCGGTCCCGGATGAGCCGGAGCCCGACGGGGCCGCCGGCGTAGCGGATGGCGTTCGTGACCAGTTCACTGGCCACGAGCTCCGTCACGAAGGCCAGTTCGTCCAGCTGCCAGTCGGTCAGCTGGTCGATCACCAGCTCACGGGCGTGCGCCACGAGGGACAGATCGGCATCGAGTTCCCACTCCGCGACCTGGTCGGGCGAGAGGGTGCGGGTACGGGCGAGCAGCAGGGCGACGTCGTCACCGGGCTCTTGAGGCAGCACCCTGTCGAGAACGCTCTGGCAGACCTCGCCGAGGGAACGGCTCAGGTCCGCGCCGGCGAGCGAGTTCCTCAGTCTCTCCATGCCCTGTTCGATGTCACCGCCGCGGCTGTCGACGAGTCCGTCCGTGTAGAACGCCAGCATGCTGCCGGGCCGGACCCCGAACTCCGCGACCTCGAAGGGCATCCCGCCGACTCCCAGCAGCGGTCCCGGCACCATGCCGACGAAGGCCGGCTCCTCGCCGGGCGACAGGAGGGCAGGCGGCGGATGTCCCGCGGTGGCAGCGGCGCACGCTCTCGTCACCGGGTCGTAGACGGCGTACAGGCACGTCGCTCCGAGCACGGCCCTCTCCGAAGGGGATTCACCGGTCGCCTGTTCGCCCGAGAGACCGAGCACCAAGTCGTCCAGGTGCGTGAGGAGTTCGCCCGGATCCAGATCGAGGTCCGCCAGGGCCTGCACCGCGGTCCGCAGTCGCGCCATGGCCGCGGTGGCGTCAAGGCCGTGGCCGACGACATCGCCGACGACGAACGCCACGCGCGACGACGGCAGGGGGATCACGTCGAACCAGTCCCCGCCGACTCCGGCACCGCCGGCCGCCGGCCGGTAGACCCCCACCGTCTCGGCGGCCGCGGAGTCCAGGGCCGAGCGCGGCAACAGGCTTCGCTGCAGGGCCTCCGCAGACCGGTGTTCCTTGGTGAAGCGGCGGGCGTTGTCCACGCCGAGTGCCGCCCTGGAAACGACGTCCTGCAGGAGGGCGGCGTCCTCCTCGCCGAAACCGGAGGGCAACTGGCTGCGCCAGACCGTCACGCAGCCGAGGATCAGTCCTCGCGCGTACAGCGGCACCGCCACGGAGGAGTGCGCCCCGCTCGGGACGAGCAGCGGCAGGCTCTCGGGGTCCACGCCGAGCATCGTGCGGAGCACTGCAATATCGGACACCAGCACGGGCCGTCCCTCCATGAGGGGACGCATCAACGCGCTGTCCGATACCGCAGGAAGCGCCTCTCCCACGGCCAGGAGGGCCTCCGCGGATATCTCAGGGCTCTGCGCGGCGGCGGTCCGGCGCAGCCGCACGTCGCCGCTGGCGTCGACGTGTGGCGGCTCGTCCCCCACCAGCACCGGCTCCGCGAGATCCACGGTCGCCAGGTCCGCGAAGTCGGGGACGAGCAGATCCACGATGACCTCGGCCATCTCCGCCACGTCCAGGGAGGCGCCGATCGTTACGGCGGCGGCGTGGGACAGCTGCATCCGGCGCCGCTCCGAGTCGCGCTCGGCCGTGTCCGCCGTGGGTTCGGCCGACGTGACCAGTACCAGCCACAGCGCGCCGGAGCCGGAATCGCCGGCAGCCCGCGCCCCCAGCCGGACCACGTCGAAGGCGAGGCCGCCCGCCCTGCCCGACCCGCCCTCTCCGAGTGCCGCCACGGGACGCCCGCCCGGGCCCGCCTCCGCTCCGTCGCGCGGAAGCATCGCCAGCACGGGAGCGCACGGCTGCCCGGGCGAGCACTTCAGCAGTGTCGCGGCCATCCCGGAACAGGCGATGACCACGCCTTCGTCGTCCAGCACGACGGCTGCCGTGTCACTGACGGACACCGAGGCCGGGCTCGGGCCGTGATGCTCCGGTTCGCCCATGTCGCCTCCACGCAGCGAGACCTCCAGTATCGCGCCCAGGGGGCCACCCGGCGACCGGGTGCCACCGGAAGGCGAGCCCGATCACCGCGCGCCAAGGGGGCATCACCGGGCGGAGGAGTGCCCGCCGCGGGCGCTGACCTGTCCTTATGCCCCGGTCAGCGCCCCGTTCGCTTCGTGGACCGGACCGTGAGTGGGAACCCGCAGGTCAGTGCCCGTATCGCCGTCTGCCGGCGGGTGGCGACGGCGAGCTCGCTCCCCCTGGGGCGACAGCGCCGTTCCCCGCACCGCCCGGTGCCGGTTCAGCCGACCTGGATGCCGATCACGCACGTGTCGTCGTCCGTGTCGGACCTGCTCGCGGTGAGGAGGCGGTCCAGTTGTCCGTCCAGATCCCCGGCTCCGGCGGCCGCCGCGTTCACGAGATGGCCGAGCGAGTCCTGGACCGAGGAGTCCCGCCGTTCCACCAGTCCGTCCGTGAACATCAGCAGGGTGTCGTCCGGTTCGAGCTGCACCTCCCGTTCGACGTACGTGACGTCGGGCAGGGCTCCGAGGAGCAGGCCCTCGATGAGGGGGAAGGCGTCGGCCTCGCCCCCGCGGACGAGTACGGGCGGCAGGTGGCCCGCGCGCGCCCAGCGCATCACCCTGGTGCTCGGGTCGAAGAGGCCGCAGACGGCGGTGGCCGTCACGTGCTTGGCCAGGTGATGGGTGACCGTGTTGAGCCAGGACAGCAGCTGGGCGGGGCCGGCGCCGGTGACGGCGAGGCCGCGCAAGGCGTTGCGCAGCACGACCATGCCGGTGGCCGCCTCGATGCCGTGACCGGCGACGTCACCCACGGACAGCATGATCAGCCCGGAGGGCAGGACCACGGTGTCGTACCAGTCGCCGCCGACGAGCGACTCGGTCTCCGCCGGCCGGTATCGGACGGCGACCCGCAGCCCCGGGGCCTCGATGGCCGGTGGCGTGGGGGGCATGATGGCGTGCTGGAGCTGGAGGGCCAGCCGGTTGCGTTCGGCGGACTCGGCCTCGGTGTGGGCGAGCTGGTCCCTGGTCGCGGCCAGCGCGACCTCGGTCCAGTGCTGGGCGGAAATGTCCTGGTAGGCGCCGCGCACGGAGTGCAGCCGCTTGTCCGCGTCGAGGACGGGCTCGGCGACGACCCGGATGTGTCGGGTGATTCCGTCGAGCCTCTGGAGGCGGAAATGGACGGAGGCGGGGCGGCGGTGGCGGAGCACCGCGCGCAGGAAGCGGCCGAGCGCGGCGGAGTCGTCCGGATGGGCGTATCCGGGCAGTTCCCGCAGCCGTACCGGGGGCGCGGTGGCCGGGAGTCCGTGCAGCGCGTAGAGCTGCGCGTTCCAGGTGGTCTCTCCGGTGGCGAGGTTCTCCTCGAAACCGCCGATCCTGCCCAGGCGCTGGGCGTGCTGGAGGAGGTTGGCCAGCCGGGCCGTCTCGTCCTCGATCCGCCAGATCAGCAGGACGGCCGCGCCGTGACGGCTGACGCTGATGTCCGCGACCGAGGTGAGCGGGATCTGGTCGACGAACGCGGTCAGGCTCATGCGTTCGGCCCTGAACGGCTCGCCCGTCGCGTGCACGCGTTCGATGATGTCGAACAGCCCGCTCTCGCCGGCGGCCATCGGATAGGCCTCCAGCAGCAGCGCACCGTTGACGTCGCCGCGCGGCCGTCCCACCGGGTCGACGAACCGGCTGCCTGCGTGCCGGATCCGGAAGTCGCTGAGCCGGCCCCCGGCGTCGAGGACCGGGGTGAGCACCACGGCGGGATCCTGCAGTCCCTCGGCGAGGTCGATGAGCTCCTCGACGTCCGGGAGCACCGCCTCGGTGACCGTGAAGTCGCGTGGGGGCGAAACGTCCATGGTGCGGGCGCACAGCTCGGCGAGGGCCTCGACTTGGCGCTCGATCTGCGGTGGTTGCGGCGCCAGGGGCTGCGGCCAGCAGATTTCGAGGACGCCGTGGATCCGTCCGCCCGTCCCCGTCGGTACGGCCATCCGTCCGCCGTCCGGCCATTGGAGGTGGCCGATCGAGGGCAGCCCTTCGCGTTTGAGGTGGGCGAGGGTGACCAGTCGGCGCTCCCGCAGCGCGAGGCGGGCGACCGTCGACACGCCGGGGGGTACGTGGCGCCAGCGTACGGCCTCCCTGGACGGGAAACCGGCGTGCCCGGCGAGGGCCAGCGAGCCGTCGGGCACCGCGGTCCACACGGCGACGGCGACCGCTCCCAGGGGGCTCAGGGCGTTCGTCAGGAGGGACTCGGCCACTGCCTGGGTGTCGGCGGCGGCGGCCAGCATGCCGCTTTCGGCGGTCCGCAGCCGGACCGACACCGTGGAGTGCTGCCCGGCCGGATCGTGGTCCGTACCGGCGCGCTCGACGAACTCGGCGGCGATCTCGCTGACGTGGTCGCGGGACGCCTGGTTGACGATGTCGGCGGCGAGTTCGAGGGGGGACATCCCGCTCTCCCGGCACAACAGGTCGAGCTGCTGTGCCGCCGCCGCCGGGGTACAGCTCAGCTGTCCGATCAGGATGCCCTTGGCCAGTTCGACCAAGGCCCGGCCGTCGGCGGCCGCCTGTGCCTCCAGCACCTCCCGGCGCAGCCGTTCGACGGTGGCGACGAGGCGGCCCAACGGGGTCGGGGCCTGGTGCGGGATGGCGCTCGCGGCGGCCTGGTCACCGCCCGGCGTCCCCTGCGGGCGCGTCGCATCGTCGTGCCGTCGCGTGTCCCCGGTCATCGCGTGCCCCCGGTCATCGCGTGAGCCAGTGCCGGACGCGGGCGATGAGGTCGTCGGCGTCCACCGGCTTGGTCACGTAGTCGCTGGCGCCCGCGGCGAGGCTCTTCTCCCGGTCCCCGGGCATCGCCTTGGCGGTGACCGCGATGATGGGCAGGCCCTTGTACGCCGGCATCCGCCGGATCTCGGCGGTGGCCGCGTAGCCGTCCAGTTCGGGCATCATCACGTCCATCAGGATGAGGTCGACACCCGCGTTGTGGGTGAGGGCGTCGATGCCCTTGCGGCCGTCCTCGGCGTGGAGCACGCGCATGCCGTGCAGTTCCAGGACCCCGCTGAGGGCGAAGAGGTTACGTGCGTCGTCGTCGACGACGAGGACGGTGCGTCCGGCCAGATCGCCGTCGAGCACGTGGGCGGCCTGCTGCCGCTGCGTGTCGCCGTGAACGAGGGGCAGCACGTCCCCCGGCTGCTCTGCGTTGAGGTGGAGCGCGATGCGTTCCCGCAGTTCGTCCAGGCTGGACAGCAGCTCCACCTGGCGTGATGCGGACCGCTCCCGCAGGACCTCCTCCTGGCCGGTTCTGACGCGGGGGTTGTTGTGGGCGAGGACGGGGAGCGAGGAGAGGGCCGGGTCTCCGTCGAGCGCGTCGAGAAAGCGCAGCGCTTCGCCGTCGGGCATGTCCAGTTCCAGGACGACGCAGTGGAAGGAGTCGGATGCCAGGGCGGCGGCTGCCTCCCGCGAGCTCGTGGCATTGACCACTTGGATCCCGTCGCGTTCCCCCGTCATCCGGTGGCCGGGGGCGAAGTCCCGGCCGGCGCTCTCGGCTACGAGGGAAAGCAGACCGTTGGACCGTTCCTCGATCACCAGCAGGCGGCGGGGCCGCCGCTGTGCCGGGAGCACGGGCGTGTCCGGGCGGCCCGGATCGGCCGCCGCGGACGTGTCGTGGGGCGCGAGCGTCGCGGAGGCGTCGGGGTGGGGGACGTCCTCGTAGTCCGCGCGGCTGACCGGCAGGTAGAGGGTGAAGGTGCTGCCCTGGCCGGGTGTGCTTTCCGCGGTGACGGCCCCGCCGAGCAGCTGGGCGATCTCGCGGCTGATCGAGAGCCCGAGGCCGGTGCCGCCGTACTTGCGGCTCGTGGTGCCGTCGGCCTGCTGGAAGGCTCCGAACACGGACTCCAGCTGCTGCTCGGGGATGCCGATGCCCGTGTCCCGTACCCGGAAGGCCAGCAGGGGCCCGCGCCGGGGAAGCCCGGCGGGGATCTCGGAGGCCGTCGCCGGTTCGATACGGAGCTCGACTCCGCCGCGCTCGGTGAACTTGACGGCGTTGGACAGCAGGTTGCGCAGGATCTGGCGCAGCCGCGAGTCGTCGGTGAGCAGGTCGTCGGGGGCGCCCGGGGCCGTGGTGACGGTGAAGTCGAGGCTCTTCTGCGTGGTCATCGGCCGGAAGGTGGCGTCGACGTACTCGAGCAGCTGAGGCAGGTGCACCCGCTCGGGATGGATGTCCATCTTTCCGGCTTCGACCTTCGACAGGTCGAGGATGTCGTTGATCAGTTGGAGCAGGTCCGAGCCGGCCGAGTGGATGATGCCCGCGTACTCGACCTGCTTGGGGGTGAGGTTGCGGGCGGGGTTCTGCGCGAGCAGCTGGGCGAGGATGAGAAGGCTGTTGAGCGGGGTGCGCAGCTCGTGACTCATGTTGGCCAGGAAGTCGGACTTGTACGTGGAAGCCAGCGACAACTGTTGTGCGCGGGTCTCCAGTTCCTGCCGGGCCTGCTCGATCTCCAGGTTCTTGGCCTCGATGTCGCTGTTCTGGCTGGCGAGGAGGGCTGCCTTCTCCTCCAGCTCCGCGTTGGAGCGCTGGAGTTCTTCCTGCTGGACCTGGAGTTCCTCCGAGCGGGCCTGGAGTTCGCCGGTCAGCCGCTGGGACTCGCCGAGGAGCTCGTCGGTCCGGGCGTTGGCGACGATCGTGTTGACGTTGGCGCCGATGGTCTCCATCAACTGGGTGAGGAAGTCGCGGTGTACGGGGGTGAAGGCGGTGAAGGAGGCGAGTTCGATCACTCCGAGGACCTGGTCGTCCACCACGATCGGCAGGATGATCAGACTGCCCGGGGTGGTGTGGCCCAGCCCGGAGGAGATGACGTAGTTGCCGGGGACCTGGTCGGTGGCGATGATCCGGTGGCTGCGGGCCGCCTGTCCGACGAGGGACTCGCCGAGGGCGAACCGGGTGCGCTCCTCGGCATCCGCGGGCCGGCCGTAGGAGCCGACGAGGGTGAGCACGGTGCCGCCGGGGCCGTCCTCGGCGAGGTAGAAGGCGCCGTACTGGGCGGCGACGAGCGGCGTCAGTTCGTCCATGACGAGTTCGGCGACGGCGGCGAGATCCCGGTGGCCCTGCATCAGGCCGGAGATGCGGGCCAGGTTGGACTTGAGCCAGTCCTGTTCCTGGTTGGCCCGGGTGCTCTCCCGCAGCGAACCGACCATGGAGTTGATGTTGTCCTTGAGTTCGGCGACCTCGCCCGAGGCATCGACCGTGATCGAGCGGGTCAGGTCGCCCTCGGCGACCGCGCTGGCGACCTCGGCGATGGCCCGGACCTGGCGGGTCAGGTTGCCGGCCAGCTCGTTGACGTTCTCGGTCAGGCGCTTCCAGGTACCGGAGACGCCCTCGACCTCCGCCTGCCCGCCGAGCCGGCCCTCACTGCCGACCTCGCGGGCGACGCGGGTGACCTCGGCGGCGAAGGCGGAAAGCTGGTCGACCATCGTGTTGATGGTGGTCTTCAGCTCCAGGATCTCCCCGCGGGCGTCCACGTCGATCTTCTTGGACAGATCGCCGTTGGCGACGGCCGTGGTGACGAGGGCGATGTTGCGGACCTGGCCGGTGAGGTTGTTCGCCATGGAGTTGACGTTGTCGGTGAGGTCCTTCCAGGTGCCCGCCACGTGGGGAACCTGTGCCTGGCCGCCGAGCCGGCCTTCGGTGCCGACCTCGCGGGCCACCCGGGTCACCTCGTCGGCGAACGCGGACAGCGTGTCGACCATCGTGTTGATGACCCCGGCCAGCGCGGCGACCTCGCCCTTCGCCTCCACCATGATCTTCTGCGAGAGGTCGCCACGGGCGACGGCGGTGGCCACCTGGGCGATGGACCGCACCTGGCCGGTCAGGTTGGACGCCATGACGTTGACGTTGTCGGTGAGGTCCTTCCAGGTGCCCGAGACCCCCCGGACCGTGGCCTGGCCGCCGAGGTTGCCCTCGGTTCCCACTTCGCGGGCCACGCGCGTGACTTCGTCGGCGAACGCGGACAGCTGGTCGACCATCGTGTTGATGGTCTCCTTCAGCTCCAGGATCTCCCCGCGCGCGTCCACCCGGATCTTCTGGGTCAGGTCGCCCTGGGCCACGGCGGTGGTGACCTCGGCGATGGAGCGCACCTGGGCGGTCAGGTTGTCGGCCATGACGTTGACCGATTCCGTCAGGTCCTTCCACGTACCGGACACGCCCTTGACGTCCGCCTGACCGCCGAGCCGGCCTTCGGTGCCGACCTCGCGGGCCACGCGCGTGACCTCCCCGGCGAATCCGGAGAGCTGGTCGACCATCGTGTTGATGGTCTCCTTCAGCTCCAGGATCTCCCCCCGCGCCGTGACGGTGATCTTCTGCGAGAGGTCGCCCTTGGCCACGGCGGTCGCGACCTGGGCGATGGAGCGCACCTGGGCCGTGAGGTTTCCGGCCATGAAGTTGACCGAATCCGTGAGGTCCAGCCAGGCGCCCCCGACTCCCGGTACGTCGGCCTGGCCGCCCAGCGTCCCCTCGGTGCCCACCTCGCGGGCCACCCGCGTCACCTCCGAGGTGAACAGCGAGAGTTGATTGACCATCCCGTTGAAGACGGTCGCGATCTCCCCGAGCAGCCCGTCCGGCGCATCGGGCAGCCGGGTGCGGAAATCCCCGTCGCGTACGGCAGTCAGCCCGGCCAGCAACTGGCGCAGCTCCGACTCGCCGATCCCGCTCTCACCTGGCGACGGTGGCACCCCGTCCACTGAATCCGTGCCCGCCCGCTCGGCCATCAGCCAACCTCACTCTCGCTACCAACCGCTCCGATACGCGGGACAGCCGGTCTCCGTCTTCGCGGCGGCACCGGCCCGGTGAAGGCTAGCGCCGCCGAAGGGACGATAAGGCACAGTCGATCACACCGGGGGCAGCGCATACGGGCTCACCGGACGGAAGACGGCCGGGAGGCCGATCGTGTACGGCCCGAACCCACGTTCCCGCGCCGTGCTGTGAAAAGCCTCGGGTGCTCGTGCCGTCTCCGGGTAGACGAACCGGTGACGCACACGGCACGACAGCGGAAACGAGGTGAGGACAATGGCGGTCAAGGCGGTGGGCTGGGCACGTTCTTTTCCGATTGCGGAGGGCGTCCGGGCAGCGCGGCAGTGGACCGCGGGGCACCTGGCGTCACTTCCGTGGAACGGTTCGGCGGCCGACACCGTGCACTCCGTGCTGCTCTGCGTCTCCGAACTCGTCACCAACGCGCACGTGCACGCGGTCGGCACCGCACATCTGGTGCTGACGTGGGACGGCTACTGCCTGCACGTCAGCGTCGCCGACGCCGATCCGTGGCTGCCCAGCCCCCGGGAGCCCGACGCCGACGAGGGTGCCACGTCCGGTCGCGGGCTGGGGATCGTCACCGCACTGGCCGATTCCCTCGACGTCCATGCCTGCCACGGCGGCAAGACGATCACCGCGTGCTTCCGGCCCGCCGGCGGACCGGACCCGCACGCGGCCCACCCGCGCACCGGCTGAGCGTCCGGCACCGGCTTCACGCTCCGAGGGCGTCTTCGACACTCGCGTGCAGGCAGAGGACGGTATCGGCACCGGTCACGGCGAAGAGCCGTCGCAACTGCTCGCCTGGGGCGGCGATACGCAGATCGGTGAGGTGGTGCAGCCTCAGGAGCAGGTTCAGGAAGGACGAGTCTCCGAACGTGATGGAGCCGGCGTCCAGAACCACCAGCGGATGCCGGCCGGCGGCGGAGGCGAGAGCCTCCTCCAGAGGGGCCAACGTGTCCTGGTCGAGCTCCCCGTGGGCCGCCACCACCCACCCGGCCCCCGCGGGGTAGCTGTCCCCGACCACGCCTGGCTGGTACGCGTCCCTTGCTGCTCCGGTCATGTCCGCCTCCCCGGATCGCCACCTGTACGTCGTTCTCAAGGGAGTATGCCTGCTCCTTCCGCCGACGCGGCCGCCGCCCCGGGCGCGGCGCCTCCCCTCCGGTCGCACGGCGCGACCCGGGGAACAAACCGATGCCACGAAGGTGTGTAGAACGGCGAAGCCGGGGCAGGAGCGCCGAGGCAGCCGTCAGTCAATCGGGAGGGAGCGGCCACCATGTCTCGCTCGGCCACTGTGGTAGGCCCCATTCGTACACCAGTCGCGCACGTCCCTGCTTGTGACCGAGGCACCGCGGCGGAGCCTGCGCAGGACGTGGACCCGTACCAGGTGGAGAACGCTCGTGAGATGGCGCCCGCCGACGCCCGCGAGCTGTCGCGGCTGTTCTTCGCGAGGCTGCGCACGCTGGAGGAGGGGACGCGCGAGTACCAGTACACACGCAACACCCTGATCGAGATGAACCTCTCCCTCGTGCAGTTCGCCGCGCGGCGCTTCCGCGCCCGTGTGCTCGGCGGCGGTGTCGACATGGACGACATCATCCAGGTCGGAACCATCGGCCTCATCAAGGCCATCGACCGCTACGACCTCGAGCGGGAGGTCGAATTCTCCACCCTCGCCCTCCCCTACATCACGGGAGAGATCAAGCGCTACTTCCGCGACACCACCTGGGCCGTGCACGTCCCCCGCCGCCTGCAGGAACTGCGCACGGAGCTCGCCAAGGCCCAGGAGGCCCTGACCGACGTCCTCGGCCGGGCGCCGACGGTCAAGGAGGTCGCCCAGCACCTGGAACTCTCCGAGGACGAAGTCATCGACGGACTGGTGGCCGCGAACGGCTACACCAGCGGTTCCCTCGACACCGCCGGCACGGAGGGCGACGCTCCGACCACGACGAGCCGGGCACCCCGACCGCTGGCGGAGCGCCTCGGTGAGGTCGACCCCGCCATGGAACTCTTCGAGGAGTTCCACACCCTCGCACCCCTGCTGGAGCAACTGGACGAACGCGACCGGCGCATCCTGCAGATGCGCTTCGGCCAGGAGAAGACCCAGGCCGAGATCGGCGCCGAACTGGGCATTTCCCAGATGCAGGTCTCCCGCCTCCTGTCCCGGACCCTGGCCCGGCTGCGCGCCGGCATGCTCACGGTGTAGACACGGACCATGACGTCCCTCCACCGACACGACCGGTCCGCCTCCCCCGTCGGCGCGCAAGCGCGCCAAAACGACGCGGTGGGGGCGGACGCGGTCGTCCGGTGCGCGCAAACGCCGCCAGGAACGGGAAAGGACGGGACGACGCCGCTGGCCGCCCTGCCGTTGCAGGACCGCCCCGGCGCACGTCTGAGCGGCAGCTGCGACCTCGATACCCGGCAGACCTTGTCCGCCGCGCTCGGCGTCGTGATCGGGATACCCGGCCCCGTCGTCCATCTCGATCTTTCCGCCGTGGCCTTTCTCGACACGGCCGCGGTCGCCGCCCTGGTGCAGGCGTCGGCCGCCCTCAACGGGGAGGGACGACGCCTGTTGCTCCACGACCCGCCATACTCGCTCCGCAAGGTAGTGGAGATGTTCCCGGACGAATGCGCCGCGCTGGAGGTCGCAGCATGATCACTGTTCCTGCGCCCGCCGGGCCCGGGGCCTTCGTCCACCCCGCCCTCTTCTACCAGGACCTCGCCGAGTACCTGGCCGGGGTGGGTGATTTCGTACGCACCGCCCTGTCTGCCGAGGAACCGGTGCTCGTCGCCGTGCCGGGCCCGCACCTGGACGCCCTGCGCGAGAGCCTCGGTGAGAACACGGCGGAGATCGCCTGGACGGACATGACGGAGCTGGGCCGCAATCCCGGCCGCATTCTGGCCGCCTTGCAGGATTTCGCCGACCGGCACGCGGGCCGCGCCGCCCGGGTCGTGGGCGAACCGATCTGGCCCGGCCGCTCCCCCGCCGAGGTGCTGGAGGCCACCCGTCACGAGGCCCTCATCAACACGGCCTTCGCCGGCCGGCCCGCAACCATCCTGTGCCCGTACGACGTACGGGGGCTGGCTCCCGCGGTGGTGTCCGACGCCCGGCGCACGCACCCCACGCTGATCGAGAAGGGACGGGACCTGCTGAGCCCGGCCTACACCGACGCCTCGAAGGTCTCCACGGACTGCGATCTCCTCCTGCCCGAACACGACGGCGAGGTGCTCCGGCTCGAGTACTCCCACGGAGGGCTGGCCGAGGTACGCGAGCACGCCGAGGGCTGGGCACGTGGAACCGCCCTGACCCCGGCGCGGCGCGGCGATCTCATCCTGGCCATCAGCGAGGCGGCGGCCAACTCCCTCTCCCACGGCGGCGGGAAGGGCACCCTCCGCCTGTGGACCACCGCCGGCGCCCGGGCGGGAATCGTCGCCGAGATCCACGACGCCGGCCGCCTGGCCGACCCCTTGGCGGGGCGACGCCGCCCTTCCCTGGCATCGGCCAGGGGCGGCCGTGGTCTGTGGATGATCCACCAGCTCTGCGACCTGGTGGAGGTCCGCGCCACTGACAGCGGTCTCACACTCCGGCTGCACATGGCAACTCCCTGAGGCCGGCGGTCCCTTACACTGTCTCGGGCAGGTCCCGAGAGCAGAGACGCAGAGATCCGAAGACCAGTGGCGATGTGGGGGTGAGTGACCACAGTGGAGACCGTCGGACCGGAAACGGGCAACGCGGTGAGTGCCGGCTTTCCCGCCGGAGGGCAGCGCCGCCGGCTCGCCCTGACGGGCGTCCGCGGCCCGGTGGCCAAGGGGCGCGACTTCACGCGCCAGGCCCTGCGGGACTGGGGCTGGGGCGGGACCGAGACCGCCGAGGACGCCCTGCTGCTCGTGTCTGAGCTGCTGACGAACGCGTCGCTGCACGCGGGCGGTTGTCACGAACTCGTACTCACGGCCGGAGAGGCCCTGCGCATCGAGGTGTACGACGGCACGTCGGCGCCGCCCCGCCGCCACCCGGCCCCGCAACGCGGCGTCCCGGGCGGCCACGGCCTGTACATCGTGGAGCGTCTGTCCGATCGCTGGGGCGCGCGCACGCATGAGCACGGGAAGGTCGTCTGGGCCGAGATCGAGGCCACCCGGCTGGTGTCCGGCAGGCCCACGGGCCCGTGACCGGTCCGGCGCGCGCCCGGGGCCGACGTCAGCAGTACGTACGGCGCCGCGCGGTCGGCCGGGGACCCAGGACCGAGTCGTCGTAGGTCCGCGCCCCGGGAAGGCGGTAGCGGGCTGCGGTGAGGGCGGCGTGTACGTCCGAGGTGCCCGTCACGACGCACAGCGTGGCGGCAACGTCCTCCAGACGGCCGCAGGCCTCGGGGGTTCCGCTCTCGGCGTTCAGGACGGACAGGGCCCAGTAGCGTTCGACAAGGCCGGAGAGCACGGCCGGGTGAGCCATCAGCATGAGCGGTTCCTTTCGCGAGGCCGGTCGGGCTTGACGAACGGCTTCCCCTGATCCGCGCGCCTACACGTCCCGCCGGGAGGACGGCGGGTCTGCCACCCCGTGCGGTGTGCCGCCGTCCGGACGCCCGCACGCACGCGCGTCCCTCGTCCCGTGCGGGAGGCGTCGATCGGGCGGCCGAGGGCAGGAGCGCATCGTGACTACTCATCAGCTCACCTCTCTGTCCCTGTCCCCGGCGCCCGGCCCCGCGTGGGTGCACCTGCTCGTGATGGCCTTCGCGCTGATCGTCCTCGTGCACACACTCGCCCGCCACCGGTAGGGGTCCGCTCCTCCGGCGCACTCGCACTCCTCGAACTCGGGGCCCCCGCGGCCGGCTCGCGCTGCAGCCGCGTCCACGGGGTATCCGCGGAGTATGGAAACCTCTTCGGATCGGCCGGGCGGCTCGCGGCGCCCGTGGTGGGGGCGGATCGCCGCCGGCCTGGCGGTGGTCATGGTGCTGATCGTGCTCGCGGCGCGCTTCAGCCTGGTTCCGGGATTCGGCGGCCTCTTCGGCGAGGACACCCGGGACCGTTCGGGTCCCGCGCTGCTCAAGTCGATCCAGGACATGGATCGTTACGAGGCGGCCGTCGGCAACTTCCAGGTGGTCGTGGACCTGGAGAAGGATGCGGCGTTCCTGCCGGATGCGATCCGGGGAACCCGCACCCTGTACGTGGGCGCCGGCACGGTCAGCGGCTACGTCGACCTGGGCGGCCTGGGCGACCGGAACGTCACCGTGAACGGCGACCGCACCGAGGCCTCGATCCGGCTGCCGCACGCGGTGCTCGGCACGGCGGCCCTCGACCCCGACCGCTCGTACGCGGTGTCGAAGCAGCGGGGCCTGCTGGACCGGATCGGCGATCTGTTCTCCGACAACCCGGCCGGTGAACAGGCCGTGCAGAAGCTCGCCGCGCAGCACCTCGACGAGGCGGCCCGCGACAGCGGCCTCGCCGAGCGCGCCGAGAAGAACACCACGTCGATGCTGGAGGGACTGCTGGGTTCCCTGGGCTTCCGCGAGGTGACGGTCACCTACGGCTGAACCGTGCGGGGAGCTCCGTCACCGGCTGCGCTCGGCCGCGCCGTTCTCCGCTCCCGACGCCGGACCCAGGAGGACGCGCGGCAGGGCATCCGGATGCTTCTCCGCAAGCCAGGCGACCAGTTGCTCCCGTACGGCGCAGCGCACCGTCCACAGGTCGTCGGCGTCCTTGGCCGTGACGATGGCCCGCACCACGATGGTGGAGGGCGTCGTCTCCGTGACCGCAAGGTCCCAGCCGCGCCCGTCCCACTCCCGGCAGTTGTTCAGGATCTCGTGGACCTTGTCGCGTATGAGGTCGACGGGCGCGCTGTGGTCGCAGTGGAGGAAGACGGTGCCGGTCATCTGGACTCCGCCGCGCGACCAGTTCTCGAAGGGCCGGGTGGTGAAGTACGACACGGGCATCGTGAGCCGGCGCTCGTCCCAGGTGCGCACGGCGAGGAAGGTGAGGGTGATGTCCTCGACCACTCCCCACTCGCCCGCGACCACGACCGTGTCGCCGATGCGCACCATGTCGCCGAAGGCGATCTGGAAGCCGGCGAAGAGGTTTCCGAGGGTGGACTGGGCGGCGACGCCTGCCACGATTCCGACGATCCCGGCGGAGGCGAGCAAGGAGGTGCCGAGCGCACGGAAGCTCGGGAAGGTGAGAAGCATCGCGGCAGCCGCGACGACGCCCACGACGACCGTCACGACCCGCATGATCAGCGTCACCTGGGTGCGGACCCGGCGCACCCGGGCCGGGTCGCGGGTGCCGGTGGCGTAGCGGGCGTATCCCGACTCGACGACGGCGGAGGCCACCGCCACGATCAGCCAGGCCCCGGCACCGATCAGGGCGAGCGAGAGGACCCGGCCCACGATGGCCGCGTTGTCGTGCAGCGGCGGCCATGCGGTCTGCCGGTAGGCGCCCTTGAGCAGCGCGGCGAGCAGCACGATCTGCAGGGCTCGGCGGCAGCGGCGCAGCAGGTTCCACAGGGGCGTTTCGGGGTGGCGTGCGTCGGCTCGGCGCAGCAGCAGGTCGGCGGCCCAACCGGCCGCGAAGGTCAGGAGGATCGAGCCCACCAGGACGGTCGGCAGGAGTAGAGCGCTGTTCATGTTCCCTCAGCGGATGTAGGCAGCATGGACTTCCACGCCCCTGCCCCACGGGAGGGAGCTGACACAAGGGGCGGGAGGGGCGCCGGGGCCACTCCAGAGGACGCCGTGCTGCTCGGTCCCCCGCGCATGGGGTCCCCAGGGGCGGGTAGCCGCGCCTCCAGACGTCCTGACGGACGACGACCCGTACCTCAGGGTGCGGGGCCGCCGAACACACGGAAGGGGTGCGCATGTCGCACGTCGAGGAGTATGTCGAGGTCAACGTCCCCGTACGCACGGCCTACAACCAGTGGACGCAGTTCGAGCAGTTCCCCGTCTTCATGGAGGGGGTCGAACGCATCGACCAGCGGACGGACACGCTCACCCACTGGGTGACCAATGTGAACGGTGTACAGCGCGAGTTCGACGCGCAGATCACCGAGCAGCTCCCGGACCAGCGCGTCGCGTGGATGACGGTCGACGGGGAGGCCCGCCAGGCCGGGCTCGTCACTTTCCAGCCGATCGACGCGACCACCACCAAGGTCGTCCTGCACATGAACTGGGTGCCCGACGGTCTGGCCGAGACGGCCGCCGACAAGCTCGGCTTCGTCAAGCGTCAGGTCATGGGTGACCTGAAGCGGTTCAAGCTGTTCATCGAGGCGCGCGGGATCGAGACGGGCGCCTGGCGCGGCGAAGTCTGACCGCGCCGGGGATCGGGCCCGCGAGCAGGGGCGCCCGGACCGCATCCTGCCGGAGGGGCGGAGCGGGCGGGGCCGGTCTTCACGTGCGTTGCCCGCCCAAGGGAAGCGGAGTCCTCGGTGTTCCGGCGCATCTCGGCCAAGTTGCCCGTACGCCCCAGCGCGCCCCCCGCAGTGACGTTCCATCACTCCTGTACGGGGGCACCCGCGTGGTGCTGTTGGTTCGTCTACCGAGGA
This sequence comes from Streptomyces sp. NPDC048269, assembly GCF_040652395.1. NCBI lineage: Bacteria > Bacillati > Actinomycetota > Actinomycetes > Kitasatosporales > Streptomycetaceae > Streptomyces > Streptomyces sp. NPDC048269. The sequence continues at coordinate 1,132 of NZ_JBEZLW010000062.1, read as the reverse complement.
GAGCACACGATGACGAAGGTCCTCGTCCTGCACAGCGTCAGCCTGGTCCGGTCGGCGCTGGCCGCCCTGCTGAGATCGGAAGGGCCCTTCGAGGTCACCTCGGCAGGCTGGCGGACCGCGGCGCGCGAGGCCGAGTCCTTACGACCGGACGTGACGGTCGTCGACCTCGACTGTCCGGGCACGACGGCCGTGCTGGCCGGCGACGGACGCGCGGACCGCCAGGTCCTCGCGTCCCCGTCTTCGGTACTGGTACTCGCATCGACCGGGGCCCCCGGTTCGCTGCACCGGGCCTTCCGGGCCGAGGCCCGCGGCTACGTCGACAAGGGCGGCTCGCCGGGGCGGCTCGTACGGGCAGTCCGGAAGGTCGCCGCGGGGGAACGGTTCATCGATGCCTCGCTGGCTTCCGCCTTCATGGAGGCCGATCCCGTACCGCTGAGCCCGCGCGAACTCAGCGTGCTGGCCCGGGCCGCGGAGGGCGATTCGATCGCCGAGATCGCCCGCACACTGCATCTGGCGAGCGGGACCGTGCGCAACTACATGGCCGCGGCGACCCGCAAGACCGGCGCGCGCAATCTCATCGACGCGATCCGGATATCCCGGCGGGCGGGCTGGGTCTGATCCGCGGCCGCCGCGGGCGGGCGGGCCCGGCGCGTCACTCGTCCGTGGTGTGGTGCCACCTCCCCACCAGATCCCGGTACAAGGGCGACCTGGCCGGCAGTTCCTCATGTGTGCCGCACACGGCCCGGGTCCCGTCGAGGACGAGGACCCGGTCGGCGCGGGCCGCGGACGAAACGCGGTGGGCAACGACGACGAGGGTGCCGGGACGGGCCGCGAGAGCCCGTTCGGCACGCTCCTCCGTACGCGGGTCCAGGTGGCAGGTGGCCTCGTCGAGCAGCAGCAGCGGAGCCGGCGAGAGGTAGGCGGCGGCGAGCGCGAGGTGCTGGCCCTCGCCTCGGGACAGCAGCCGGGGGGAGACCTCGCCGTCCAGGCCGCCCAGCCGCTCCACCAGGCCCTCCAGCCCCAGGGCGCTGACGGCGTGCTGGACCGCCGCCGGGAGCCGCTTGGGCCAGCGCGGGTGGCTGTCGGTCACGCCGATGCGCAGCCACTCCTCGCGCTCCAGACGGACGTCGAC
>NZ_JBEZLW010000061.1:0-31840 GCF_040652395.1 Streptomyces sp. NPDC048269 | reverse complement strand
CCACGGCCGAGTACTCACACCATCCCGAACGGCCGAATCGTCACACCGGTCACGGCTGACCAGGACATCTCATCAAGATCCTGTTACGAGCTCTACGTGTCTGAGCACCAGTTCTGCGGCCTTTCGAGCCGATGTGACGCCGTCGTGGATCTGCCGGTCCAGCCACTGGTCGAGAGCCATGAGAGCGCTCATACACGGCTGAGGTCCGGTCAAGGCGCCCCGGTACCATGCCCAGGCGTCGTATGGCCCGGAATAGTTGCGGTCTCCTATTCCCAGGAAGTCGCCACGCAGCGCAGGAGGAAGATCTTCCTCTGAACCAGACGAGTCACCGCCCCAGGATCGGTCCCTGCTCTCCGGTCGCATGGCGGCAGCCAGAAGAGTGCCGATTAGCTCCATGCCGAGCTTAGGATTCGTCTGGAGCAGAGGGAAGAACGGCCCACGCCACCAGGCTGCCTGCCCTCTCAATCGGATGCCGAGGTACTCGTGCTCACCCATAGAGCAGCGCCGTGCACGTCCACGCCGACGGCGCTGACTGGCCGGTGGGGCGTAGTAGGCCGCGGCGAGCTCTGCGAGTAGTGTCGCGTTTGTTGCAGCGAGGCACCGCGCTGCCGTGGGGCGGTCCACTGCCGGCATCAGAGTCTGCGTGTGTTCGTAGGCCAGATGCCTCAGCAGGGCGTTCGCCGCATCGTCCCGATCGGTGCCGAGCAGTGCGAGTGCTTCGATGAACGCGGGTGTGGGGAACTCGGGCACCGATCGAAGCATCGAATCGCGAATGAGAACCCGCACCGGCCGGTGGTCCGAAACGTCGCCCCCTTGGACCTCTAGCTGAGAGACACTACGCAGCCACGCCACGACTAGGTGGTCACACTGCTCGCCGCGGTGGTTCGTGAAGACGGCTGTGTGCTCCACCAGCCAAGCGACGACCGGGGCGGCAACGACTGGGTCGCAAATCCCGTTCTCGCCGAAGCGCAACGTCAAGCAGCGCAGCAGCTCACGCACAAGCTCGGGTTGGCGCAGAAGGTCCTCGGTCAGCGCCACGAGAGCATCGGAACACCAGCCTGCGGACAGCACCGCTTCCCAGGGAACCTCGTTCCATCGTGATCCGTGAACGGCTGCCAACTCACGGAACTGCTGGCGTACCTGGCTCCACCGGGTGGCGAATCCTCCCGCCTTGTCCGACCCGGACCACAACCTGACTTGGCAGAAGATCCGGCCGGCACGAACGGCCCATCGTGGCCCGTGGACGGCCAGCAGGGAGAGGCCATCGTCCAGCAGCAGACGCTTGGTGGTGGCGTAATCACGCAGGACATCGTGGGCAAAGGCGTGCTCCTCATTTGAGGTCGCCGACGCCTCGCCGAGCGGAGCGAGGATGCCGTCGGAGCGCAGCGAAGCCAGTGCAGGGCCGGGGAGAGACGGTTCTCGGCGGCCGGTCATCCGTCCCTCCGCCAGGGAGACAAGAACGATCCCGCGGTCTTCAGGCACCACTCCATTGGTCATCCGCTGGTTGTTCAACACGAACGCGAACCAGACATGGGTATAGACCTCGGCCTCGCTCAACAGGACCGTCGGCAGGGCGGCGCCCCGCCCAGTGGACCGAAGCAGGAGATCGACGAGGGCTAGCCGGCGCAGCAGCCAGCGTGATCGGGGGTCGTCGGCGAGCCTGCCCAACTGCGGAGCCGAAGCGAGGATCTCGGCGATCTCGCGGTCGTCCAGGGACGGTACGGTTACATCGTGGATATCTGTGCAGCCAGCCCGGTCGAGAACGTATCGGAGGGTATCCACTGCGTCGTCCCGGCTGACCAGAACCGCTGTGAACCCGGCGCTTCTCGCTGCGCTCACAGCCTCCGCGACGAGGTCCCCGAGCGCCTCCTGAGCAGCTTCAGCACCGTCCAGGATCAGAATCCCATGGGGAGCGGATGCCCCCGAAGCGCCGTCGTTGTCCATGAGCGTGTGGATCAGCTCTTCCAAGCCGCCTGCGTGCGGCGACATCGCTGACACAGTGGCCACCAGTACCTGCCGGGACCGGCCGCGCAGTTCGTCGATGGACCGCAGGACCAAGGCGGTCTTGCCGACACCGGGTTCCCCCCGGACCAGGAGTACCTCACCGACGAGGGCCGCGCTGAGCGCGTCGGTCAGGTAGGCCAGCGGAGCTTCACGCTCCATTTTCAGTGCATGGTTTGGAGCAATGCTCAACGTCCCGGGACTGCGCCGCAGACCCCTCTCCCATTGAGTGAAGAGCTGGCGTGCATCGGGTCCGAGGAAATTGTTGACGATCTGATTGCCGCCTTGGACGGCGTTAACAGTGCCGCCGGTGTCGGCGCTATTGGTCTGCGCCATGGGAGGGTCGTCGGTGGGGAGTGGGTTCTTGGGGCGCAGGCCGTCAGCCTGCTTGTCGTCCTCGGTCACCGATCCGTCGCTTGTGGCCCGTGATGGTTGATGGTGAGCGTGCCGTTCTGGACCGCGTTGACCACCCCTTTCCGGTCAGCCTTGTTGATCTGTTTCGGCCCGTTGGGTGCTGCCGTCAAGTCGCTGTCGGGCGTAGAGCTCCCACTGCGTTCGAGCGGGAGGGCAGCGATCAGTGCCATGGCTGCCGCCGCAGCATGAGCCGCCGCAATCTGCTGACTACCGCGAGCATCTGCTTCTGCCTTCGCGCCGTCCGCGTAGTCGCTGATGCCACGTATCGTCAGCCACTCGACCTTGCCGATAGCGGCCGCTTCCGCTAGCCCCGCGCTTTCCATCTCCACCGCCACTGCATCGTTGAAGGCGTGAGTGAGCTGCGCGCGGAGAGAGGATCCCAACGAGTTCAGTAGTGTCTCACCGGCGGCAACGGGCTTGAAGTGGACCTGAGGTGAGCCGTCCTGCTGCAAGGTCTTCGCTCGCACCCGTTCCGTCCAGGCCGCTCCCCTCAGTGCATGCTTGGCAGCCTGTAGCAGACCGTGCGAGGGAGCCCAGGCAGCCGGCCGTGCGAACACCTCGTCCGCTACGTGTTTGGCGCCGTCGTAGGCGTAGACCTTGTCCGCGACGACGACGTCGCCCAGCCGGATATCCTCCTTCAGGCTACCGGCCACCCCGACGAAGATGATTGCCCGCGGTGCGAAGCGAGCCCTGGCTAGCTCGGTGATCACCGCCGTCCGTCGGTTCCCTGGGCCGATCTGCGTGAGCACGACCTGGTGATCGGAGCCAGACACCTCACCCGCCTCGAACCAGGTGTTCTCGTGGATCACCCGGCGCGGGTCGACGAGGTGCGCGCGTACGGCTTCGTACTCCAGATTGACCGCCGTCAGTACGACGACCGGGCCATCCGGGCCGAACTCATCTTCCAGCAAAGGACCTTCCCTCCTTCAGCACAACACCTCGGAGACTACCGCCGCACACCGACAGCCGGGTCCGCCCGAGGTCGCCCACGTGTCAATCGATGCTCCTCCACCCATGACCTGAGGCTTCCTCCCCCATCGCCCGTCGTTCGGTGCAGAATTGGCGTTCGGCACCTTCACTCTCAACAATCGGAGGAACGGGCGTGACAAGGAATGAGGACGTCACAGTCGGCAAGTTGCTCCTGGCGGAGTACGAGAGGGTGAAGGAGGAACAGAAAACCCGAATAGGTTTCAGGGACAACTTGCTCTACGTCACGCTGGCCGCGATGGTGACGGTGCTGATCGGCGCGGCCCAGACACGCCACGTCGCATTGCTGCTGGCGCTACCCGCAGCCACGTCCGTCCTGGGGTGGACGTACCTGGCCAACGATCAGAAGATCACCGCGATCGGTCGCTACGTTCGGATCGACCTCGGACCCCGTCTGAGTGCACTTGCCGGGGAGCAGGAGAGCGTCTTCGGATGGGAGGCGGTGCACCGGCGCGATTCTCGGCGGACGCAACGTAAGATCATCCAGTGTGCCGTGGACCTCGCGGTCTTCACCGCCGTCCCGCTGGCGGCTCTCATTGTCTTCTGGGCCTACGGGACGGGATCGTTTGTATCAATCGCCGTCTCCGTCCTTGAAGCGGTGGCACTCACCGTCCTGGCCACCCAGATCGTTCTGTACGTCGATACCAGGCCGTAGGCGTGCACTCACTCGTGCGAGTCGTCCGGTCGTGCTGCACGCAGCCGGCCCGACGGCCTCTGTTGAGCTCGAATAGGTGCGGGAGCCCCGGCACCCCGGTGGCGGGGCGCGCCCATGGGTCGTCCGGCGTGTGATCGTGCACATCGCATCGTCGGGCAGCATTGACCACCACCTCCAGCCAGACACTGTGCTGCCCCAGCCGTAGGCGGCGCTAGAGCGTGAGGAAGCGTGCCTGCCTCAGGCGGGAAGGACGTCGACCTGTCCTGGCCGTCGGCCCTATTTGCAGGGCGTCGACGCGGCAGGGGGGTGGAGGGCGTGGGTCTCCCCCCACCGATCTGGTAATGCGTCAGAAAAGTCAGCAACTGGTCAGCATCAGTTCTGAAAGACCCGGGGAAAGCTGACCGAAGATGCGAATCGTTGTAGTCTCCGGAGACCGCCCTTGACCTGCGTGAAGTAGGCAGGGAGCAGACATTTCGGGAGTTATTTTATGTTTCGGACAATGTTCAAGTCCAAGATCCACCGGGCCACCGTCACCCAGGCCGACCTGCACTACGTCGGGTCCGTGACCGTCGATGCCGATCTGCTGGACGCCGCCGATCTGCTGCCCGGAGAGCTTGTCCACATCGTGGACATCACCAACGGGGCGCGGCTGGAGACCTACGTCATCGAGGGCGAACGGGGGTCCGGGGTCATCGGGATCAACGGCGCCGCCGCGCATCTGGTGCACCCCGGGGACCTGGTCATCCTCATCAGCTACGCGCAGGTCGAGGACGCGGAGGCGAAGGTGTTCAAGCCCCGCGTCGTGCATGTCGACGGCGACAATCGGATCGTCGAGCTGGGTGCGGATCCCTCCGCCCCGGTGCCGGGTACGGATCAGGAGCGCAGCCCGCACGCCGTGGCTGTCTGAGTCCGAGCTGTCTGAGGGGAGTCGGGGACCATGGTCGAGTTCACGGACGAGCGGAAGGCCGGAAGGCTGCTGGCCGTGGAGGACGGGACGGCGGTCGGGTTCATCGCCTACTTCGTGCTCGCCACGGCCCCGCACGCCCTGGTGGCGGTGCACACCGTCGTCGAGCCGGGCCACGAGGGGCGGGGCATCGCCGGGGGCCTGGTGAAGACCTTCTACGGGATCGCCGCCGCCGAGGGCGTGCCGGTGGTTCCGCTGTGCCCGTACGCGGCGAGCTGGGCCGCCAAACACCCCGACCAGGCGCCCGAGCCGGCCGCCGAGGTCGTGTCGGCGGCCAGGCTCCAGCTCGCGGCGGATTCGGACCTCTGGTGACGGACCTGCGCGGGCTGCCGGCCGGGGCCCGGGCCCGGGCCGGGGTCCGGCAGACCTCGTAAGCGCATTTCTCGCGTAATCGCGGGAAAATGGGCCCTATGGTGCGAAAACTCGAAGAGACGCAGCCGCCGGTCCCCGCGCCCGAGCCGACCCCGGACCCCCATCCGTTCCCGGATCCCGGGCCGATCCCGCGCCCCGTGCCGCCCGTGCCCGGCCCCGTCCCCGAGCCGGACCCGGTGCCTCCGCCGCCAGGGCCCGCGCCGATACCTCAGCCCGGGCCCTGGAGCTGAGCTGCCTCAGCTCGTCTGGACCTCGGAGCGGTCACCGCTCCAGAGGGTGTGGAACGAGCCCGCACGGTCGGTGCGCCGGTAGGTGTGCGCCCCGAAGAAGTCCCGCTGCCCCTGCGTGAGGGCCGCGGGCAGCCGCTCCGCGCGCAGGGCGTCGTAGTACGCCAGCGACGCCGCGAAGGCCGGGACCGGGATGCCCTGGCGCACCGCCGCCACCAGCACGGACCGCCAGCCCTCCTGGGCCGCCCCGATCTCCTCGGCGAAGTGCGCGTCCGCCAGCAGGCTCGGCAGCCCGGGCTGCGCGTCGTACGCGGCCCGGATCCGGTCCAGGAACGCGGCCCGGATGATGCAGCCGCCGCGCCACAGCGAGGCCACCGCGCCGAGGTCGATGTTCCATCCGTACTCCTGGCTGCCGGCCTGGATCTGGTGGAAGCCCTGGGTGTACGAGACGATCTTCGAGGCGTACAGGGCCTCCTCCACCTGGGCGGCGAAGGCCTCCGCCGCCGCCGGGGAGAGCGCGGCGGCCGTCGGGCCGCCGAGCCCGCGTGCGGCCGTACGCAGGTCCGCGTGGCCGGAGACCGCCCTGGCGAACACCGCCTCCGCGATGCCCGACACCGGTACGCCCAGGTCCAGGGCGATCTGCACGGTCCAGCGACCGGTGCCCTTCTGCTCGGCGGCGTCGGCCACGACGTCCACGAACGCCCGGCCCGTGGCGGGGTCCGTGTGGGCGAGCACCTCCGCCGTGATCTCGATCAGGTACGAGTCCAGGCGCCCCCGGTTCCAGGTCCGGAAGGTCTCCGCGATCTTCGCGGGGGAGTAGCCCGCGACCTCGCGCAGCAGGTGGTACGCCTCCGCGATGAGCTGCATGTCGGCGTACTCGATGCCGTTGTGGACCATCTTGACGAAGTGTCCGGCGCCGTCGGGGCCCATGTGCGAAGTGCAGGGCGTCCCGTCGGCGGCCTTCGCGGCGATCTTCTCCAGCAGCGGGCCGAGGGACGCGTACGACTCCTCCGAGCCGCCGGGCATGATGCTCGGACCGAGCAGCGCGCCCTCCTCGCCTCCGGAGATGCCCACGCCCACGAAGTGGATGCCCTGCTCGCGCAGCTCCTTCTCGCGGCGCCGGGTGTCCTCGAAGTGCGCGTTGCCGCCGTCGATGATGACGTCGCCCTCCTCCAGGAGCGGCGCGAACTCGCGGATCACGGCATCGGTCGGCTCCCCGGCCTTCACCATGATGACGAGGCGTCGGGGGCGCTCCAGCGCGTCGACGAACTCCTTCGCCGACTCGGCCGCCACGAACCTGCCCTCGTGGCCGAACTCCTGCACGAGCGCCGTGGTCTTCGCGGCGGTGCGGTTGTGGACGGCCACGGTGAATCCGTTGCGGGCGAAGTTCCGGGCGAGGTTGCTGCCCATGACCGCGAGCCCGGTGACGCCGATCTGGGCTGTGCTGCTGCTCATCGTTGCGCTCCTGCGTGCTTCGGTGTGCGGGGAATGCCGACGCTACATCGACGCGGGCGGCTACCGGTCCGATCGCCGCCGAGAGAGTGTCAAATTCCGCTGGAGGACGCCCTGTTGCGCCCCTTGTCATGCTCTGGTCGTGACGTTAGGTTGTGCGGTTCCTGATGTCTTCGATGGGGGCTCCCATGGGTGTACGGGGCCGGCACCGCCGGTATCAGCCGAGCAGCATCAACCGGGCCTCGCTCGTCGTCACCGCCGGTGGCGCCGGGATCGCGCTCCCGCTCATCGGCGCCGGAGCCGCGCACGGCGCCTCCGTGGACACCTGGAACAAGGTCGCCGCCTGCGAGTCGACGAACAACTGGCACGTCAACACCGGCAACGGCTACTACGGCGGCCTCCAGTTCAGCCAGAGCACCTGGCGGGCCTTCGGCGGTACGGCCTACGCACCCCGCGCCGACTTGGCCACCAAGGATCAGCAGATCGCGGTCGCGGAGAAGGTCCTGAAGGGCCAGGGGCCGCAGGCCTGGCCCCAGTGCGGCAAGCAGGCAGGCCTCAGCCGCAGCGGCCCGGCGCCCGCCGTCGCGCCCCAGGGCCACGACCCGAAGGCGCAGGGGGCGAAGGCCGAAACGCGGCAGACCAAGGCCACCGGACAGCAGGCCACCGTGCCCCGCCCCACCGGAACCACCGTGCTGCCGAACCCGTACGTGGTCGCACCCGGCGACTCGCTCTCGGCGATCGCCACCGAGCAGCACGTCGAGGGCGGCTGGCAGGCGCTCTACGAGACCAATCGCGCCACCGTGGGCAGCAATCCGGACATGATCTTCCCCGGCCAGCGGCTCACCCTTCGGATCACCGCGGCGCCGCCCGCGCAGAACCCGGAGAAGCCGCCGCGCACGGCCGACCCGGTGAAGCCGGTGGAGCCGGCGGCGGAGAAGCCCGCGGAAAAGCCGGCCGAAAAGCCGGCCGAAAAGCCGGCCGAGAAGCCGGCCGAAAAGCCGGCCGAAAAGCCCGCGGAGAAGCCGGCCGAGAAACCCGTGGAGAAGCCCGCCGAGAAGCCGGCTGCGGAGCCCGCCTCAGTGCAGCAGAAGCCCGCCGCGGGCGGGTTTTCCGCCCCCGTCGACGCTTCCACCGGAACCGCCTACCGCGTCGCCGGCTCCTCCTGGTCCAGCGGCTACCACACGGGCGTCGACTTCCCGGTGGCGACCGGAACCTCCGTCAAGTCGGTCGGCCCCGGCCAGGTCGTCTCCGCCGGCTGGGCCGGTGCGTACGGCTACCAGGTCGTCATCCGGCACACCGACGGCCGGTACTCCCAGTACGCCCACCTGTCCGCGCTCGGCGTCAAGTCCGGCCAGCAGGTCTCCGGAGGCCAGCGGATCGGCCGCTCCGGCTCGACCGGCAACTCCAGCGGCCCGCACCTGCACTTCGAGATGCGCACGGGACCCGGCTACGGCTCCGACATCGACCCGCTGAAGTACCTCCGCGCCCACGGAGTCGACATCTGACCCGCGCACGTGCGACGGCACGGCCGTGAGCAGGACCAGCCCGGTGGCCGCCACCACGGCGCTGGCCAGCGCCGCCGTCGTGCCGGCGGCCCCGTACCGGAACCCCTCGTCGAACAGCGAGATGCCGACCGTCGCCGCGACCACGGGATTGACCACGGTCACCGTGGCCAGCGGCGCGGTCAGCCCGGCGCCCCGGTAGGCCGCCTGCGAGAGCAGCAGCCCGCCGGACGCCAGCACCGCGATCGCCGCGAGATCCGGCCACAGCGCGCCCGGCGTGCCGGGTGCGAAGCTCTCGGTCACGGACTTGGTGAACACCGAGGCCATGCCGAAGGCGGTACCGGCCGCCGCGGCCAGCAGCACGCTGCGCAGCACCGCCCGGCGCATCCGGTGCGCCGCCAGGAAGAGCGCCGCCACCCCGGCCCCGGTCGCGAAGAGCAGCAGGCTCCGCTCACTGCCCGCGAGAGGCTGCTCCTGCCCGTCGCCGCCGGTCAGGGCCAGCAGCCCGGCCAGCCCCACCGTGGCCAGCACCGCCCCGCGCCAGGCCGCGGAGCCTGCCCGGCGCCGTACGAAGACGGCCGCCATCGGGAGCGCGAAGACGATCGTGAGTGCGCCGAGCGGCTGGACCAGACTCAGCGGCCCGTACGCGAGGGCCACCACGTGCAGCAGAGCGCCGAGACCGATCAGCCCCACCGCGGCCCACCAGCCGCCCCGTCGCAGCGGCGCGTACGGGCGGTCCGGCGTGGTCGCCGCGACCTGTTCCTGGAGGATCGCGCCACCCGCGTACGCCAGCGCGGAGACGAGGCAGAGCAGGGCGGACAGCGCCAGTGCACTCATGAAGTCCACAATGCCCGACCCGACTTCGCTATTCCTCCGCCCACAGGCGGTCACGAGTCGTACTCCCAACGTAGTACGGGAGACGCGATCAGGCGCGCGGGGCGGCGAAGAAAGGCCACGTCCGGACGCGTACGGTGACACCTCGCGCGCGATATGTGAGCTCCGTGGCAGCGGGTTTGGCTCCGGGCGCGTCGGATCCGTACAGTTCCCCTTTTGGGGACTTCCGCAGCAGGCGGATGCGGACGAGTGATCAAGGAACGGCAGCGGCCATGACGGTGACCGAAGACAGCCAGGACTACGGGCACGCATACGGACCGGGCATCGACCCCGAGCGCCTGGCCCTCTGCCTCGGCGTGCTCGAAGAGCTCGACAAGCTCGATGTCGACCACCCCGACGCCATCACCGTACGCCGTGCCACCGCCGGCCTCTACCGCACGGTCAAGCAGCGCCGCCGCCAGGAGCGCCGCGCCGCCAAGACCGCCAACGACAGGGCCGTCACCGAGGCGACCGCCACCGGTTCCGCCGAGCGCATCGACGACGAGACCGAGGGCATCCTGCCTTCCTCCGGCACCGAGGCGGGCCGGATCGCCGGGATACTCCAGCGCCCGCGCTCCTGCTACGTCTGCAAGACGCGGTACGTCGAGGTCGACTACTTCTACCACCAGCTCTGCCCGGACTGCGCTCTCGAGAACCGCGCCAAGCGCGAGGCCCGCGCCGACCTCACGGGCAAGCGCGCACTGCTCACCGGCGGCCGGGCCAAGATCGGCATGTACATCGCGCTGCGGCTGCTGCGCGACGGCGCGCACACCACGATCACCACTCGCTTCCCCAAGGACGCCATCCGCCGTTTCAAGGCGATGGACGACTCGGCGGACTGGATGCACCGTCTGGAGGTCGTCGGCATCGACCTTCGCGACCCGGCCCAGGCCGTGGCGCTCTCCGACCAGGTGGCCGAGGCCGGTCCGCTCGACATCCTGATCAACAACGCGACGCAGACCGTGCGCCGCCTGCCCACCGCCTACGCCGCGCTGGTCGAGGGGGAGGCCGCCCCGCTGCCGGCCGGCGAGCTCCCCACCCACCACGTCATCGGAGCCTTCAACTCCGGCGCGGTCGACGGCCTGGCGGCGCTGCCCGTCGGCGTGAGCGGGCTCGAGGCGCAGAAGGTCGCCGACCTCGCCCTGGTCGCGGGCAACGCCAGCCTGGAGCGGCATCTCGCCGGCACCGCCATCGACGCGGGCGGCCTGCTGCCCGACGTCGTCGAGAGCAACACCTGGGTGCAGACCATTGACCAGATCTCCCCGGTGGAGCTGCTCGAGACCCAGCTGTGCAACTACACGTCGCCGTTCATCCTGATCAGCGCGCTCCGGCCGGCCATGGCCGAGGCTGCCCGGAAGGCGTCCAGCGGGCGTGCTTACGTCGTCAACGTCTCGGCGATGGAGGGCGTCTTCAGCCGCGGCTACAAGGGCGCGGGGCACCCGAACACCAATGCGGCCAAGGCCGCGATGAACATGGTGACGCGGACCAGCGGCCAGGAGATGTTCGAGACGGACCGCATCCTCATGACCTCGATCGACACCGGCTGGATCACCGACGAGCGCCCGCACTTCGACAAGCTGCGCCTGGCCGAGGAGGGCTTCCACGCCCCGCTCGACCTGGTCGACGGCGCGGCCCGGGTCTACGACCCGATCGTCCGCGGTGAACTCGGTGAGGACCTGTTCGGAGTCTTCCTCAAGGACTACGCCCCCGCCAACTGGTAGGCCCGGCGGGCGCCTACGGGCGTCCCACAGCCGATCCCCGCGGCCCCCTCGGCCCCCTCGGTGTGCCGAGGGGGCCGATCGCGTTCTCGGCGGACCCGACCGCGCGCCTGGATGCGGGTCCGGCTGCCGGCCCGGCCACCCGGTAGGCGCCCGCCGCGACCAGCTCCAGGACCGGCCGCCAGTCCTCCAGCACGCCCGCGTCCAGGGCCGCCGCGTCGGCCGTGTCGTGGGCCTGGCACAGGGCCGCCGCTGCCTCGCCGTCCGGTCCGGCCCCCGCCAGGGCGCGGAGCCCCGCCTCGTTCGCGGCCCGCGCGTGCAGCCGTACCAGGCGGGCCACCCGCTCTCCCAGCAGCGGACGGACCGCCTCCGCGTGATCGGCCGGAAACGCTCCGTCACCCGTACGGAGCAGCTCGCCGAGATCCTGTACGAGCCCCGCGATCTGGAGCTCCTTGTCGAAGGGGCGTGCGCGGCGCAGCAGGGCCGCAGTCCGCATCCCACGGCCCTCGCGGCAGGCATGGAGAAGATCGATGAGCTCCGGAACGCTTGAGATGTACGGCACTTCGAACCCCCGCATTCCGGACCTCGACACCGCCGCTCCCTCCGTCGCCCCCGCGCGCATCCGGCGTCGAGCGGACCATGCTTGAGGCACCCGCGGGTCGAAGACTTCCTGAACTCGCGGCGAAGACAAGAGGGCGACGCGGTTTTTGCCTTTCTATCGAGCAGAGGCCCGCTCATATGTGTACTGTGGGGCAGCAAGAAGGCCCCATCCGGGCCACGCTCCACCAAGGCGCCACCGCGTCCGGAAACCCTTGAAGCCCTAGTCCGGCGCGCGGTCCGCCTGCCGGGTTGCGCGACACGAAGGAGTGCGCGGTGACAGACATCACGAAGCCCGAACCGACGTTGCTGGAGCGGACCGGGTCGCGGCCCAAGCCGCGGGCCGACGAACTCGGCAGTCTCGAAGTCTGGGCGCGGTCCGCCCCCATCCGGCTGGCGGGTTACGAGGACGACCTGGCGGAGTCACACATCCTGCCCGGCGTCGACTGACGCGACCTGAGCGACGAGAGCGACCGGATCGACACGGTCGTCCCGAGCGACCGGACCGACCGGTCCGAAGCGAAGAGCGGTCCAGAGCGCCCCCCGTGCCCACCCGCACCGGGGGCGCTGCCCTGTCCCGTCGACGACGCCGCCGCGCGGGTTCCCGGACCATGTACGCCGTGAGCGTCATCGCTGAGGGCGATCACCGCTTCCCGCGGCCCCGGCCGCCCCGGCAGGCTGAGCCGCATGAAGCTACTGATGCTGGGTGGAACCGAATTCGCCGGACGCGCGATCACCGAGGAGGCCGTCGACCGGGGCTGGGAGGTGACCGTCTTCCACCGCGGTCACCATGCGCCCCCGCCGGGCACCTCCGCCCTGCACGGCGACCGCACCGCCCCCCGCGGCCTGGACGCCCTCGCCGAGGGGGAGTGGGACCTCGTCGTCGACACCTGGGCCGCCGCCCCCACCGCCGTACGCGACAGCGCCCGCCTGCTGCGCGAGCGCGCCGGGCGGTACGCGTACGTCTCCAGCCGCTCCGTGTACGCCTACCCCGCCCCGGCCGGCCAGGGCGAGGACGGCCCGCTCGTGGAGGGCTCGCCCGACGCCGCCTCCGTCGCCTACGCCGAGGACAAGCGGGGCGCCGAACTGGCCGCCCTGGACGCCTTCGGCGACCGCGCCCTGCTGGTGCGCGCGGGGCTGATCCTCGGCCCGTACGAGAACGTCGGCCGGCTGCCCTGGTGGCTGAACCGCACCGCTCGCGGCGGCCCTGTGCTCGCCCCCGGGCCGCGCGAACTCCCGGTCCAGTACATCGACGTACGCGACCTCGCGCGCTGGACCCTGGACGCGGCCTGTGCCGGGCACGGCGGCGCGTACGACGTGGTCTCTCCGGCCGGGCACGCCACGATGGGCAGCCTGCTGGAGGCCTGCGCGGCCGCCACCGGCGGCGTGGCCGAACTGCGCTGGACCGATCCGGCCCCGATCCTGGAGGCCGGCGTACAGCCCTGGACCGAGCTGCCCGTCTGGATACCGGAGGGCGAGGCGCACGACTACATGCACGGCGGTGACGTGTCCAAGGCTCTGGCGGCGGGCCTGAAGTGCCGCCCGGTCGAGGAGACCGTGGCCGACACCTGGGCCTGGCTCCAGAGCCTCGGCGGGATCGCCCCGCAGCGTCCCGACCGGCCGGCCCCGGGCCTCGACGCGCAGCGGGAGGCCGCTCTACTCGGGCTCTGACCAGGCGGCTTCTGCGAGCCGGGTGGGCGGCAGGTACTCGCGCAGCAGCGTGCGGTGCCACCAGTCACCCGTCTCGCGCCACTCCCGCCAGGTGGTGAACCGGTAGCGGTACAGCAGGGCCCGGACATAGCGGGGCGGCGCGTCCGGGAAGGGATCGTGGCGCAGCAGCCGCAGTGTGTCCCGGTCGCCCGCCAGCAGCCGCTCCACGAACGGCCCGAACCAGTCCCGCGCATAGCCGGGGGAGAGCGCCGCGAACCACATCAGCCAGTCGAGGCGCAGATGGTACGGGGCGAACTGACGGGGAATCCTGTGCGGTTCACCCGGCTTCCCCTTGAAGCCGTACTCCCGCCAGTCCCCGTCCGCGTGCGGCATCCGGTCCGTGGTGCCCTCCACCACCACCTCGTCCCGGATCCGGCCCACCGAGCCGAACGCCCCGTAGGTGTTGACCAGATGGAGCGAGTCGAAGGAACGGTTCATCACCTGGCGGCGCGAGACCATGTTGACCACCGGATGCCGGCTCAGCACCAGCACCAGCACGGTCACCGCACAGACCAGGACCACGAACCACACCGGCGGCGGACGCGAGGCCGTGGCCGGGGGAGCGCCCGCGAGCCCGGTGAAGTCCACGGCCGACAGGGCCAGCGTGATCGTCAGCCAGTTCAGCCAGGCGAAGTTCCCCGACAGGACCAGCCACAGCTGTGTCGCCACGATGATCCCCGCGGCGTACGAGGCCACGGGCTGCGGAGTGAACAGCAGCACCGGAACGACCAGTTGGGTCACGTGGTTGGCCGCGCACTCCACCCGGTGCAGCGGCTTCGGCAGATGGTGGAAGAACCAGCTCAGCGGACCCGGCATCGGCTGCGTCTCGTGGTGGTAGTAGAGGCAGGTCAGCTTGCGCCAGCAGGAGTCCCCGCGGATCTTGATCAGCCCGGCCCCGAACTCCACGCGGAAGAGCACCCAGCGCAGCAGCCACAGCACCAGCACCGGCGGCCCGGCCCGCGCGTTGCCGAGGAAGACGGCGAGGAAGCCCACCTCCAGCAGCAGCGACTCCCAGCCGAAGGAGTACCAGGTCTGCCCGACGTTCACGATGGAGAGGTAGAGCAGCCACAGCACGGCCCACATCCCCATGGCCGCGCCCAGCGGCACCTCGTCCCCGGCGCCGGCGGCCAGCGCGGCGGCCAGCACCGCCCCGGCCCAGGCGCATCCGGCGAACAGACCGTCGGAGTAGCGCAGTTGGAACAGGCTCGGGGCGCGGCGGAAGGGCACGTACCGCACGTAGCGCGGCACGGGCAGCATGCCCCGCGCCCCGATCAGGGCCCGGAACTGCAGGGCGGCCCCGACGAAGGCGAAGAGGTAGACACCGGCGAGGGCCCGCTGGAAGACCAGCCGGCCGAGCCAGTACCCGGGCGCCGTGAACCAGTCCATCGCCTCCAGTATCGGACCGGTCAGGCGGCGCTGGCCAGCCTGCGCACGTGGCGGCCCAGATGGCGGGCGTAGCGCAGCTGGAGGAAGGGGATCACCGGGCCCGCGAGACGGGTGTACCAGCAGGCGGGGCGGCTGAAGGCGGTCACCGTGAACCAGACGGTGCCGTCGGGGTCCATGGCCACGACGAAGGACTCCTCCCCGCACTCCGGGTGGCCCGTCAGGGTCCCGTACGCGAAACCGATCCGGACGGGCTCGTACGCCGTCCAGACCACCTGGCACGGAGCCTCGATCCGCAGCGGCCCGAAGCCGATCCCGACGGTCACCCGGCTGCCGGGGCGGACGGCGACGGTGCCGTCGATGTCGCCGCGGACCCGCATGCCCGAGGTCCGGTGCGCCCGGAAGGTGGTCACCGCGATGCCGGCGGCCTCGAAGGCGGCCCGGCCGTGCCCTATGCGGGTGCGGTGGTGCAGGTGGTGGTATCCGGCGGGCAGCGGCCGCTCGGCGGTGGCACCCCGGTCGGGGTAGCTGAAGGCGTCCCGGCCGGCGCTGATGAGGCGGGTCATGGCGTGGTCTCCTGTCGGTCTGCGGTCAGTCGGCGCCAGGCCAGCACCGAGCACAGGGCGAATCCGAGGGCGTTCCCGAGGCCGTGGGTCGCGGCCATCCAGGTCAAGGTGGGGTGCACGACCCCGGTGGCCTCGCCGACCGCCCACCACAGGGCGAGCAGCATGGTGGCCAGCAGTACCGCCGCCGAGGTCGCGAACAGCGCCCGCGTTGTCCGGTCTCCCGCCGCCGGCCGGATCTCCCGCCAGGTCAGCAGGGCCACGGCCCACATCCCGCCGGTCAGGACCACCGCGCCCGCCAGTTCGGCCCAGTCGTCGACGAAGTAGCCGAGGAGCACGAGCAGGGTGCCCGCGGGGACGCTGTAAGCGGCCCATCGCGCGCCGGGTCCGGGTACCGCTGCCCGGCACACCAGGCCCGCGACCAGGGCGGCCGTGAATCCGGCGAAGTGGAAGTGAGGCACGGTGAGCGCCAGGATGTCGAGGTCGAAGCCGAACAACCGGTATCCGGCGCGCTCGGCGACCAGGGCGGTCCCGGCGACGGACGGCGAGACCAGCGCGGTGGTCACCGCGACGTCCGCGGGCCCGGGCGGGCGGCCGCGCGGGAGTCCGGCCTGCGCCCGCACCGCGAGGGCCAGGGCGGCCGCCGCGTACAGTGCGGCGAGCGTCGTGGCGAGTGCTCCGCGGGGCAGCCAGAGGGACATCGCGCCGAGGGCGGCGGGCAGCGGCCACAGGCGGGCGGTCCGGCGGAAGCCTGCCGGGTCGATCAGGCGCAGCCCGGCCGGGAGCACGTAGAGCATGCCCAGGGTGACGATCATGTTCACCAGCACCGTCACCGTGGACTCCCCTCCCCATGGCGGCCGAACGCTTTGAACGCGTTCAACCCACGGCTGTGACTCTACGGGTTTCCTTGAACATGTTCAAGAAGCGCTCCGGTTGCGGCCTTCGCGCGGATGCGGCAGACAAGAGGGAGCAACCGGGGCGAAAAGGGAGATCCACGTGTACTCACCGACACTTCCGACACCGCGTCAGGCGCCGCGCCGTCATGCACCGGCCGGCGCCGCTCTGTTCGCGGCCCTCGGCCTGTTCGCCGCAGCGTGCGGCGGCTCCGAGGAGCCTCGCGGGGCGGCGGGATCCGAGAGTCAGGAGGTCCACCTCCAGCCGGTGGCCGCCGCGGGCCCCGCCCCCTTCACCGCCACCTCGGCCACATCCGAGTCCGCCCCCGTACAGCCCCCGCTGCCCAACCCGACCGGACAGGGCATCCGCACGGTGAACGCGGCCACCCCCGGCCTGTACGGGGGCACCGAACGGCTCGGCAGCTGCGACGTGGAACAGCAGCTGCGCACCCTGACCGCCGACAACGCCAAGGCCCGCGCCTTCGCCAAGGCCTCCGACATCGAGCAGGCGAAGATTCCGGAATTCCTCCGCGGTCTCACCCCTGTCGTGCTCCGCGCCGACACCCGGGTCACCAGCCACGGCTTCCGCGACGGCCGCGCCGACAGCTTCCAGGCCGTACTCCAGGCCGGCACCGCCGTGCTCGTCGACGAGCACGGGATGCCCCGGGTCCGCTGCGCCTGCGGCAACCCGCTGCTCGCCCCGCGCGCCCCGAAGGGCTCGCCGGTGCACAAGGGCGATCCGTGGAACGGCTACCAGCCCAACCAGGTCGTGGTCATCGAGCCCACCACCCACGTGATCCGCAACCTCGTCATCGTCAACATCGCCGACAACACCTGGATCGAGCGCAAGCGGGGCGACGACGGCGCCCAGGACCGGACCCCGCAGGTGCTGCCCGACTTCGACCCGGCCGACGGCATCCCCACCGGGCCCGTCACCCCGCCCGGGGCCGCACCCGCCGAGCCCTGCCCGACACCCGACGGGAACAGCCCCGCCCGCACCGCGCCCCCGGCGGCCGGACCCGAGGACTGCCCGCCGCAGTCGCCGAACGCACAGGCCGCGCCGGGCGAGGGGCAGCAGCAGAATCCGGCGCTTCCGCCGGGACCGGCCGACCCGCCGCAGCAACAGCAGCCGCCGAACGATCTGCCGGAGGGTGTCCCGCCGTCGGACCTGCCGCCGTCGGACCTGCCGCCGTCGGACCTGCCGTCCGATCTGCCCTCGGACGTTCCCCTGGACGTCCCCACGGACATGCCGTCGGACCTGCCGCCGGAGGTTCCGACCGACCCGTCGCAGCTCCCGTACGACCCCTTCGACCCCAACGTCGTCCCGGACGGGCAGCAGCAGCCGCCGGCCGACCCCGGCTATCCGCTGGAGAGCGCCTGACCGGCTCGTGTGTCATGGTGGATCGGTGCCGACCACCGTATCGCTGCCGGACGACTGGCCCGCACACCCGGACCGGTCGCTCGCACTGAACCGCATGGGCAGTTTCGACTGGGACCTGGTCACCGGTCTCATGCACCTGGACGCGGCAGCTCTCGACGTGTTCGACGCGGCTCCCCACGAGTACGACGGACGGCCCGAGTCCCTCTCCCCGCGGGTCCCGCCCGCCGAGGCCACCCGGCTCGACGCCCTCGTCTCCAGCGCCCTCAAGAGCGGCGAGGACACCTACGGCGCCTACTTCCGCATCCGCTGCCGCGACGGCCGGCTGCGCTGGACGCACACCCAGGGCCGCGTCATGCGCGGCCCGGAGGGGCGCCCGTACCGGATCATCGGCATCGTCCGCGACGCGACCGAGGAGCTCAGCCACTCGGCGGAACGCCTCGGCCTCGACGAGCAGCGGCGCCGCCAGACCTCGGTGGTCGAGAGCACCACCGCCGCCCTCGCCCACGCCCGGACCGTGCAGGACGTCATCGACGCCCTCAGCGACGCCCACGGCCTGGAACGCCTCGGCACGATGGGCATGGTGATGGGCCTCGTCGAGGCCGGCCGGATACACCTCGTCGCCGAGGGGCCGGTGGGCAGCTTCGTACCGGGTACGCGGTACACCCGCGTCGACGAGCAGTACCCGATGAGCGAGGTCGTGCGTTCGCTCCAGCCGCGGTTTCTCGATTCCGCACAGGAGTTCGCCGAGGGCTATCCCGGTCTCTGGGCGAAGATCTCGGACATGGACATCTCGGCGGCCGCGTATCTGCCGCTGATCGCCCAGGCCAGGCCGATCGGCGCGATCGGGCTGCTCTACCAGGACAAGGACGGCTTCACCCAGGACGAGCGCAACCTGCTCGTCGCACTCGGCAGCAGCATCGCGCAGAGCCTCCAGCGGGCCATGCTGCTGGAGCAGGAGCACGACCTGGCGGAGGGCCTCCAGCAAGCCATGCTGCCGAGGCGGATCGCGTCGGTGCCGGGCGCGGAGGTCGCCGTACGATACCGCTCCGCCCGGATGGGCCAGGACATCGGCGGTGACTGGTACGACGTCATCCCGCTGCCGGGAGGCCGGGTCGGCGCGGTCATCGGCGACGTCCAGGGCCACGACACGCACGCGGCGGCGGTGATGGGCCAGCTGCGGATCGTGCTGCGCGCGTACGCCGCCGAGGGACACTCGCCGGGCACGGTCATGGCCCGGGCCTCCGTCTTCCTGCACGAACTGGACACCGACCGCTTCGCGACCTGCACGTATGTGGAGGCCGACCTCTCGACGGGGGTGCTGCAGCTGGTACGGGCGGGCCACATCGACCCGCTGCTGCGCACCCGGGACGGAGACTGCCGGCGGCTGCCGGTGGAGGGCGGGATGCCGCTCGGCCTCTCGGCGGAGTTCGGCCGTCTGGAGTACCCGGTGACCACCGTGGAGCTGGATCCGGGGGAAACGATCCTGCTGTGCACGGACGGCCTGGTGGAGCAGCCCGGCGCCGACCTCGACGACGGGATCCGGCTCCTGACCTCCCTGATCAACAGTGGGCCGGCAGACCTGCAGCTCCTCGCGGACCGGCTGTGCGAGGTCGTCGACGAGCGGGGCGGCGCCGACGACATGGCGCTGCTCCTGCTGCGCCGCCACGTGCCGGACGCCCCGCAGGGTGGCGGCCGCCTCCAGCAGCACGTGGCGCCGGGGGACCCGGAGGCGCTGGTGGCGGCCCGCCACATGATCGGGGCGGCGGTGCGGGCGTGGGGTGCGCGGGAGCGGGCCGACGAGATCGAGCTCGTCGCGGACGAGCTGATCGTGAACGCCCTGATGCACACGGACGGCCCGGCGATCGTGACCCTCCGGGTCCTGACCGGCACGGACCGGCGCCTGCGGGTGGAGGTCGAGGACCGCTCCAGCGCCCTGCCGAGGCGCCGGGACGCCGGCGAGTCGGGGGTGTCGGGGCGGGGGCTGATGCTGGTGGAGCGGTTGGCGGACGGGTGGGGCGTGGAGCCGCGGGGGAGCGGCAAGTGCGTGTGGTGCGAGTTCGTGATGGCGTAGCCGGTTCCCTGCCGGGGGCTCGGCGGCCGGCGCTCGGCTGCGCCAGGCCGGTGCCGTCGCCCTCGCCGGGCTTGACGGGTCGGGGCTCCACCGGCCAGGCCGGTGCCGTCGCCCTGGCGGGGGCCGGCCGGGGCCGCGCCCGGGTGGGCGGGCGCGGTGCCGTTGCCGGGGGCGCCGCCCCCGGACCCCCGCGCCCCAAACGCCGGCGGGGCTGGGTTCGGCGAGGCACGAGGCGGCTCAGAGCCCCGGCGGGGCTTCGCGGAGCGGAAAGCCGTTGCGGGGCCGGGGGCGGTCGCGGAGGATCGGGGCGATGACTACCGCCATGGATGACGTCCGCCGCCTGCTGAAGGCCGGGGACCTGCCCGGAGCCGTACGGTCCCTGCGACCCCGTGCCGAGACGGCACCCCTCGCCGAACTCGCCAAGGCCGCACGGGCCTTGGCCGAAGCCGCCGGGTTCGAGGACCTGGCCGACGCCGCCGGGGCCGCCGCCGAGCGGCTTGCCGATCCGCAGGCCCTCTACGACTTCGGCTACGGCTGCGTCGAGCACGGCCTCGCCTTCCTCGCCGTCGCGCCGCTGCGCGAGGCGCTACGGCTGGTCCCCGAGTCGCGGACCCTCCTCGCCGAACTGGTTTCCGCCCTGGAGGACGAGGAGCGGCACGCCGAGGCCGCCGCGCTGCTCGCCGCCCGTGGCGACCGGCTGGCCGCCTGGCCCGAGACGTACCTGCTCGTCCACCACACCTTGCTGACCGGGGACTTCCCCACCGCCCGGGCCGTCGCCGCCCGGCTGCCCGACCCCGAGGACGAGAGCTGGCGCTGGGCCCACGCCCGCCAGCGCCGCATGCTGGACCGGGCCGAACTGGCCGCTGCGGCAGGACCGTTGGACGGCGCCGACCTGCGCGGCTGGCAGTTCGCCCTCACCGGCACGCTCCTGGGCACCCTCTCCCCGTACGGCTACGGGGCCGGCATGGCCGGGCGGTACGCCTTCCTCGGCGACAGCCACGACCAGTGCCGGCGCGGTCTGGCCCGGCTCGCGCTGGCGCTGGAGGCGACCGGGCGGCGGCCCGGCACCGTCTCCCTGCTCCCCGGCCGGTCCGACCGGATCCTCGGGCTCGCCGCCGCGGCCGTGCTCGGGCTGCCCGCCGTGCCGTACGAGCCCGCGCGCACCGACACGCTCGTCGTCGCGTACGACCTGAACGACTGTGATCCGGAGGTCGCGCAGAGCCTGCGCGTGCGGGCCGACGGGCAGGTCCTGTACGAGCACGCCACCCGCTGGACCAGCCCGCCCCCGGTCAGTGCGGACTTCAGCGCCCTGCTCGCACAGTTCGTCTCCGTACCGTGGAAGGAAGACGAGCGGCCCGAGGAGGAGATCGCCCGCGACATCGCCTCGGCCGACCCCGCCGCGGACGAGGGCGACGGCGAGACCCCGCCCGACCCCGACGAGGCCTTCCGGGCCTACGCGGCGGCCGTCACCTCCGGCTGGCTCACCGGGACCCGCGACCGGCTCGGCTCGGCCGGACCCGTGCACAGCTCGCGTTTCGCCTGAGGCCGGGGCAGGCTGGGACCATGCCGGAGCTGCCCGAGGTCGAGGCCCTGCGGGAGTACCTCGACGAACACCTCACCGGGCGGGTGGTCGAGCGCGTCCTCCCGCTCGCGGTGAGCGTGCTCAAGACGTATGATCCGCCGCTGACCGCGCTCGAAGGGCAGACGGCCGGGGCCACCGCCCGCCACGGCAAGTTCCTGGCCATGCGGATCGGCGAACTCCACCTGGTCACGCACCTGGCCCGGGCGGGCTGGCTGCGCTGGCAGGACACCCTGCCCGCGCAGCCGCCGCGCCCCGGCAAGGGGCCGCTGGCACTGCGTGTGGTCCTGGAGGGCGGGGGCGGCTTCGACCTCACCGAGGCGGGGACCCAGAAGCGGCTCGCGGTGTATGTCGTACGCGACCCGCAGGAGGTGCCCGGCATCGCCCGGCTCGGCCCCGACCCGCTCGCGGAGTCCTTCGACCGGGACGCCTTCGCCGCCCTGCTCGCGGGGGAGCGGCGCCAGATCAAGGGCGTGCTGCGCGACCAGAGCGTCATCGCGGGCATCGGCAACGCCTACAGCGACGAGATCCTGCACCACGCGAAGATGTCGCCGTTCAAACTGACCGCCTCCCTCGACGAGGACCAGGTGACCCACCTCCACGCCGCGGTCCGGGACACCCTGCGCGAAGCCGTCGAGCGTACGCACGGGGTGGCGGCCGGCAAGCTCAAGGCTGAGAAGAAGAGCGGGCTGCGGGTGCACGGCCGGGCCGGGGAGGCGTGTCCGGTGTGCGGGGACACCGTGCGCTCGGTCTCCTTCGCCGACTCCTCGCTCGAATACTGCCCCACCTGCCAGACCGGCGGGAAGCCGCTCGCCGACCGGCGGCTCTCACGCCTCCTCAAATAGCCGGGCGCTGCGTAGACTCCCACGCCATGGCCGAGGAGCAGCAGTCGCCGCCCCGGCGCGAGATCGTCACCGGGGTACCCCGTGGCACCCGTCGCCGGCCGCCCGCGCACACCCCCGCCCGCTCGGAGATATCCGAGCAGACCACCCTCGGCGCCACCTATGTACGGGCCCTCATGCGCAGCCAGCTGCGTGCCGGGATCGGAGCGCTGGCCGCGCTCGCCCTGCTCGTCGGGACGCTGCCGCTGGTGTTGGTGCTGCCGCGCACCGCGTCGGGGCCGCTGGTGTGGGTGGCGCTCGGCCTGCTGGTGTACCCGGTGATGTGGCTGATCGCCCGCTGGTACGTCACGCGGGCCGAGCGCAACGAGGCGGACTTCACCGGGCTGGTGATGGATCCGGCCGAGGCGCCGGGGCCCCGCCGCCCCGGATAGCGGCCCCGCGTCAGAACAGGTGCATGGCCAAGTGGCCCAGCGGCAGGCCGAGCTGCCAGGCGGGGGTCCACACCCGCGCGTTCTCGTCCAGTCCCGTCGGGGTGTCGGCGTGGCCGTGCCGTCCGGGGTCGAGGTTGGTGGCGAACAGCTCTGTCCGGTCGAGCCAGCGCCAGGCCGCCCGGGCCAGTTCCAGATCGGGTTCCCCGGCGCGGCCGCGCTCCCGGGCCTCCTCGCCCAGCGCGAGGAACCGGGTGTGCACCCAGTCGCGCCAGGGGTGGCCGTACGCCGTCAGTGAGAGCCACTCGTCGAGCTGGGAGACCACCCGGATCCCGGAGAGCTCCCCGGCCGCGTCCGACAGGTAGATGGTCAGCGCGAGCGTGTCCCGCCCGGCCCGGAACTCCAGGGTGCTGACCGGGATCAGCCGGCCCGTGCGCAGCAGTTCGTCTGCGATGTACTCGGCGTACAGCCAAGCCATGGGCACCGCGAGCCCGCCGTCACTGGTGCCGTTCATACCCTCGGGCTGCACCGTTCCACCTTCTCCCGCGCTTCGAGCGTCCCGTCGTCAGCCTCGAGCCTTCACCGAGCGGCTGACGGAGCGGGGCATGTTTACTCAACTTGAACGGTCTAATGCCTCATTCCATGCGCTTTCTGTCCGGTCCGTGCGCATACGAGGCGGTCCCCGACCTGTTGCCGCGGTCCCCCGGAGGTCAGGCGCCGAGGCCGTACCCGTACCCCTGGAGGTCTTTGCGCAGGGCGCGCAGGGCATAGTACGTACGGGACTTGACGGTCCCGGCGGGGATCCCGAGCTCGGCGGCGGCCTCGGCCACCGACCGGTCCCGGAAGTAGACCTGCACCAGCACCTCGCGGTGCTCCGGGCCCAGGGACCCGACGGCACGCCGGACGTCGATCGCCGTGACCGACCCGGCCACCGCGTCCTCGGGAGCGGGCGCCTGCTCCAGCCCCTCCGGGTCCACCTCCTGGGGCCGTGACAGCCGGGCCCGCCGCGCGTCGATCGCGAGCCGCCGGGCGACCGTGAACAGCCAGGGCCGCATGGACTCGTGCCCGCTCGACAGGACCTCCGGGTGCTGCCAGACCCGTACGAGGGTCTCCTGCACGAGGTCCTCCGCGCGCTGGGCGTCCCCGGCGGTGAGCCCGACCAGGAAACCGAACAGGGCCCGCCCGTGATCGCGCTGGAGTTCGGCCAGCGTGTCGGGATCGGTACGCCGGAGGGTGGGGGAGAGCGGCACGAGGGGCTCCTTCCAGGGCGAGTGGAGGTCTGTCGGGAGGGCGACACATCCACCCTGACCTGCACCGAGCCCACCGGGAACCGTCCGGCCCCGGCGGTGCGCCCAAGCACCCGCGTCATCCGGTGGGCGGCCGCCCGGGGCGGTGAACGGTCGAACGGCGCGGCGAACGGCAGCGGCCATCGGAGTGCTTCGTGTGCGGCGGACGGAGCCGTTCCTCGACTTGTGACGTCCCGTTATGTGGATTACGAAAGAATCCGACAGTCGTACTAGTGAGAGCTGGGTATCGATGACCAAGCGCACCCGACAGGCCGTCGCCCTCCTGTCGGTCCTCCTGCTGCCGGCGGCCGCAGGCTGTTCGGCCTCGGGGCAATCGGCACCGGCCCGCCTCGCGGACTCCGGGGGACCGGCCGCCCCCACCGGCGCCGGGTCTCCCGCGGGCAAGGGGTTCACCCTGGTCGCGAGCGGCGACGTACTGCCGCACACCTCGGTCATCCAGCGCGCGACGGACGACGCGGGCGGCGACGGGCACGACTTCCGGCCGATGTTCTCCGGGGTCAAGCCCGTGGTCTCCGGGGCCGACCTGGCCCTCTGCCACATGGAGACCATCTACGGGGAGGAGGACGGGCCCTTCTCCGGCTATCCGGCCTTCGTCTCCCCGCCGAGCGTGGCCGACGCGCTCAAGGACACCGGATACGACGGCTGCTCCACGGCCTCGAACCACACCCTCGACGACGGGGCCGACGGGCTGCGCCGCACGCTGGACCGGTTCGACAAGGTCGGGCTCAAGCACGCCGGTTCGGCCCGTACGGCGACCGAGGCGGCCACGGTGACGACGTACACGGCGGGCTCCGCCAAGGTCGCGCACCTCGCCTACACCTATGACACCAACGGCTACCCGCTGCCGAAGGGCCAGCCCTGGGCGGTCAGCCTGATGGAGCAGAACAAGATCGTCGCGGATGCGCGGGCGGCCCGGAAGGCGGGTGCGGACGTGGTCCTGGTCAGCCTGCACTGGGGCACGGAGTGGCAGACCGAGCCGGACGAGAAGCAGCTGTCCCTCGGCAAGGCGCTGACCGCCTCGCAGACCGGCGGCCGCCCGGACATCGACATGATCCTGGGCACGCACGCGCACATCCCCCAGCCCTACGAGAAGGTCAACGGGACGTGGATCATCTACGGCATGGGCGACCAGGTCGCCGGAGAGATGTTCAACTACTCCGGCGCACGCGACATGCGCGGCAACTACGGATCGATCGGCCGTTTCACCTTCGCCCCGCCGGCCGCCGCCGGACAGCGCTGGCAGGTCACCAAGGCCGAGTTCGTACCGCAGATGATGGACCTGTCCATCGGCCGGGTCGTCAACCTCCCCGCCACCCTCGCCAAGGATGCCGACCGGAGCGACTACGAGACCGCCCGGGACGCCATCAGTGAGGCCGTCCTCAGCCGCGGCGCGGCCAAGGACGGCCTCACCATGGCGAAGTAGCCGGCAGCCGGGCCGGAGCCTTACGGGACGACGGTCACCGGCCAGCGGCCCGCCTTCACCAGGCGGATCGCCACCGAGCCCACGATGCGGTGGCCCGCCTGTTCGGAGGCGCCGACCACCACCGCGTCCGCCGTCAGCTCCTCCGCCGCGCTCACCAGGCCCGCGTAAGGGTCCCCGCGGAAGGTGTGGAACTGCCAGCGCACCTCGTAGATGCCCTTGAGGCGTTCCGCCGCCTCGCGGATCTCGGCCACCAGGCTCTCCGCGATCTCCCCGGTGGTGCGGGCCACCGGCGCGCCCAGCGAGGCGCCCGCCGGCATCACCGGCTGGACGTACACCAGCGCCAGCAGCGCGTTCTGCCGCCGGGCCAGTCCCGCCGCGTAGGCCGCCGCCCGCAGCGAGGACTCCGATCCGTCGACCCCGGCCAAGATCACCTTCGGGCCGTCGGTACCGCGCTCGAATCCCGTGTTCACGTGCTCAGTCACCCTCCCGAGGCTATCCGGCTCGGCGCGCGGTCCGCCGCCGCCCTCCCTACAGTGCGAACCATGAGTGTGACCGTGGAGGAGACGCGCGGAACCCGGAACCGCTTCCTGAACCGGGTGCCCGACGGATTCGGGGCGTTCTTCGGAGCGCTCGGTCTGCTGTGTGCTCTTCTGGCGCTCTCCCCGACGCTCCGGCGTCTGCTGCGGCACGTCGTGCGCTTCCTCGACCTGATCGTCGTCCCGGTCAGCGCGAACCTCGCCTACGCCGTCTTCCTCTTCCTGCTCGCCGCGGCCCTCGGCACCCGCAAGAAGGTCGCCTGGTGGATCGTCGTCACCTATTTGGGCCTGCTGATGCTCGACGACGTGCTCGACATGGCCGTGGGCGACTACTGGGTCGGCGTCCCCTCCATGGCGCTTGCCGTCGCCGCCATGGCCGTACTGATCGCCGCCCGCGACGAGTTCTACGCGGCCTCCCGCCCCGGGGCCCTGTGGCGGGCCATGATCGTGCTCGGGCTCGGCCTGCTCGCCGCCGTGCTGGTGGGCTGGGGGCTCGTCGCCCTCTTCCCCGGCACCCTGCCCAAGGGCCAGTGGCTGGACTGGGCCGCCAAGCAGGTCTTCGGCGGCCTCTTCTCCGCCCGCCAGTTCGACGGTCGTCCGCCCCGCCCGGTGTACTTCCTGCTCGGCCTGTTCGGCGCCCTCGCCCTGCTGAACGCCGCCACCGCCCTCTTCCGTTCCCAGCGCCTGACCGCAGCCCTGCACGGGGACGAGGAGCCCCGTATCCGGGCCCTGCTCGGTGCCTACGGCCGCAACGACTCACTCGGCTACTTCGCCACCCGGCGCGACAAGGCCGTCGTCTTCGCCCCCAACGGCAAGGCCGCGGTCACCTACCGCGTCGAAGCGGGAGTCTGCCTCGCCAGCGGCGACCCGGTGGGCGACCCCGCCGCCTGGACCCCGGCCATCGACGCCTGGCTGGCCGTGGCCCGCCGCTACGGCTGGCAGCCCGCCGTCATGGGCGCCTCCGAGGAGGGCGCCACCGCCTACGCCCGGTCCGGACTCGGCGCGCTCCAGCTCGGCGACGAGGCCATCCTCCACGTCGCCCACTTCGACCTCGACGGCCGCGAGATGCGGGTCACCCGCCAGGCCGTCAACCGCGTGAAGCGCACCGGTGCCACCACCGTCATCCGCCGCCACTCAGCCCTCTCCGAGGACGAGATGCAGATGATCGTGGAGAGCGCCGACAAATGGCGCGACACCGAGACCGAACGCGGCTTCTCCATGGCCCTGGACCGGCTCGGCGACCGAGCCGACGGGGACTGCCTGCTGGTCGAGGCCTTCGACGCCGACGGTGAGCTGATCGCGCTGCTCTCCTTCGTCCCCTGGGGCAAGGACGGCATCTCCCTCGACCTGATGCGCCGCGACCGCACCGCCCCCAACGGGGTCATGGAGTTCATGGTCGCCCAGCTCTGCACCGCCGCGCCGGGCCTGGGGGTGCGCCGGATCTCCCTCAACTTCGCCGTCTTCCGCTCCGCGTTCGAGGAAGGGGGCCGGATCGGCGCCGGCCCGGTCCTCAAACTGTGGCGCAAGCTGCTGCTCTTCTTCTCCCGCTGGTGGCAGCTGGAAGCGCTCTACCGCTCGAACGTCAAGTACGGCCCCGAGTGGTACCCGCGGTTCCTCTGCTACCAGGACGCCGGCTCGCTCGCCCGGGTCAGCCTCGCCTCCGGCATCGCCGAGGGCTTCGTCTCCGTACCCAGCCTGCGCACCCTGTGGGGCAACGGCCACCCCAAGGGCCTCACCAACCCCGCCACCACCGAGGGACTGCCGACCATCGCCTCCATGAACCTGGACGCCGTGGCGGAGGAGGGCATGGCCGTCCCGGCCGAGCGGCTGCCCGAACAGGTGCGGGTGCGGCACGACAAGCTGGAGCGGATCCGGGCCGCCGGCACCGATCCCTACCCGGTCGGGATCCGCCGGCGGACCCATACGGTGGCCGAGCTGATGGCCGAGCTGAAAGCCGCGCACCCCGGCCATCCGTCCGGCACCCGCTCCGGCGAACGGATCACCCTCGCCGGACGCGTCATGGTCGTACGCGACCTCGGCGGCGTGGTCTTCGCCGTCCTGCGCGACTGGTCCGGGGACATACAGCTGATGTTCACCCGCGACGGGGCCGGGGCCGGCGTACTGGACTCCTTCACCTCCCAGGTCGACTTCGGCGACCACGTGGTGGCGAGCGGCGAGGCCGGCACCAGCAGGTCCGGCGAGCCGTCCCTCGTCGTCCGGTCCTGGCAGCTCACCGGCAAATGCCTGCGCCCCCTCCCCGACAAGCGCAAGGGACTCGCCGACCCGGAGGCCCGCGTCCGGCGCCGCTACCTCGACCTCGTCGCGAGCCCCGGGGCGCGGGACGTCGTACGGGCCCGCTCCAGCGCGGTGCAGGCCCTGCGTCAGGGGCTCCTGGAGCGCGGCTACCTGGAGGTCGAGACTCCGATGCTCCAGCAGATCCACGGCGGAGCCAACGCCCGGCCCTTCCGCACCCACATCAACGCCTACGACCTCGACCTGTACCTGCGCATCGCGCCGGAGCTGTACCTCAAGCGGCTGTGCGTCGGCGGCATGGAGAAGGTCTTCGAGATGGGCCGCACCTTCCGCAACGAAGGCGTCTCCTACAAGCACAACCCCGAGTTCACGATGCTGGAGGCCTACCAGGCGTTCGCCGACTACGACGTCATGCTCGACCTCACGCGCGAGCTGATCCAGGGCGCCGCCACCGCCGCCTTCGGCTCACCCGTCGCCCACAAGGCGGGGCCGGACGGGAAGCTCGTCGTCCACGACATCTCCGGGCCCTGGCCGGTGAAGACGATGTACGGGGCGATCAGCGAGGCCCTCGGCGAGGAGGTCGACGCCGACACCGACGAGCACCTCCTGCGCAGTCTCTGCGACCGGGCATCCGTCCCGCACGCCCCCGAGGACACCCGCGGCGACGTGGTGCTGGAGATGTACGAGCGGCTGGTGGAGGAGCGCACCGAGCTGCCCACCTTCTACAAGGACTTCCCGACCGACGTCTCCCCGCTCACCCGCCAGCACCGCAAGGACCCGCGCCTCGCCGAACGCTGGGACCTGGTCGCCTTCGGTACCGAACTGGGCACCGCCTACTCGGAGCTGACCGACCCCGTCGAGCAGCGACGGAGGCTCACCGCTCAGTCCCTGCTCGCGGCGGGCGGCGACCCGGAGGCGATGGAGCTCGACAACGACTTCCTGGACGCGCTGGAGTACGCGATGCCGCCGACCGGTGGCCTGGGCATCGGCGTGGACCGCCTCGTCATGTTCCTCACGGGGCTGACCATCCGCGAGACGCTCCCCTTCCCCCTGGTGCGGCGCGGCTGATCGGGTGAGGGCGAGGAGGCGCATCCGCGCCTCTCGACATCCGCGGCGATGTCGTTGATACGTAGTAATAATGAAAAATGACGAGCCGACAGTAGGGCGACGCGCGCTCCTGCGCACCGCCGTATTCCTCGGAGTCGCGGCCGCCGCCGGGATGATCGACGTGGGCGGCGGGGGCGGTACGGCGGGGGACGGCGCCGCGTCCGGACCGGCGCCCGCACCCGGACCCGCGGCCGGGCCGGGGCCGCATCCCGCGGCCGGCCCCCCGGGGGTGCTCCCCGAAGCGAGACTGGAGAAGTCCTACCGGCTGCGGCCCATGACCGCCGAAGCCCCCGCCCGCCCACGAGCAGCGAAGCCCGCCGTACGGACCCGCCCCATCCTGGAGCTCCCGCCCGGCACGGCCACGACGAGTTCCATGCTGCTCACCTTCGACGACGGGCCGGACCCGCGCTACACCCCGGCGATCCTCGACACCCTCGCCCGGCACGGGGTGCGCGCCGTGTTCTTCGTCTGTGGGGAGATGGCCACCGAGAACCGCGACCTGCTGCGCCGGATGGTCGCCGAAGGCCATGTCATCGGCAACCACACCTGGACCCACCCGCTCATCCCCAAGCTCAGCCGGCCCGCCCTCGTCTCCGAGATCGGCCGCACGAGTGAGGTCGTACAGAAGGCGGTCGGTGAGGCACCCGTCTGGTTCCGGGCGCCGTACGGGGCGTGGAACCGGGCCGCCTTCGAGATCGGGGCCGAGCTCGGCATGGAACCGCTCGCCTGGACCGTGGACAGCCTGGACTGGACGGAGCCGGGGACCGCCACGATCGTCTCCCGGGTCCTGTCCGGGGCCGGGCCCGGCGTGATCGTCCTGTCGCACGACGCGGGCGGCAACCGGTCGCAGAGCGTCCAGGCGATCTCCTCGTACCTGCCCCAACTGCTCGCGCGCGGCTACCGTATGACCCTGCCGGCGCTGCCGCCCCGCTGAACCGGACCCCGGCCCGGCGGAGCGGCCGCGCGCCGCTCAGCGGGCCTCCACCATCCGGGCGAAGACGACCACGTTGCCGTCGTACCCCCGGGCCTTGGAGTAGCCGCCGCCGCAGGTGATCACCCGGAGTTCCGGATGCCCGGTGTCCCCGTACACCCGGGCTCCGGGGAAGGACTCCTTGGAGAACACCTCCACCCCGTACACCTCGAACACCGCCGTGCGCCCGTCGTACCGCTCCACCTCGATCTGGTTCCCCGGCTTGACCGAGCCGAGGCCGTAGAAGACCGCGGGGCCCTGCGCGTTGTCCACGTGGCCCACGATCACCGCCGAACCGCGCTGGCCCGGCGAGATGCCGTTGAGGTACCAGCCGGCCAGGTTCCGGTCCTGCGGCGGCGGTGCGTCGATCCAGCCCTCCGCGTCCAGCCCGACCGTCATCACCGGAGCGTCCACGTTGATCGTGGGGATCCGGATGCGCTGCACCGAGGAGTGCTCCAGTACCTCCAGGTCTCCAGGCACCTCCGGAGGGTTCGCCGGCAACTGGTCCGCCGTCACCGCGACGGCCGAGGCCGCGGTGGGCTGGGGCGGCCCGTCGTCGATGTCCACACCGTTTCGCACCATCGCGAGGCCGGTGAGCATGACCAGGGCGAGTACGCCCCACGGTGAGCGTTTGCGTGACTGCCCGGTCTCGTCCTCGCCCATCGTTCTCCCTTCCCGACGCGGGGGTCCCGACCCGCGATCCTGTCCCGCCCCAGTACGCCCTACTTCACGCACGCTAAGGCTGCGTGGGCGGGACGGCGAGGGGGGAGGGGCGAAACGGGTGGCGCGGCCGGGAAGGGGCCGGAAGGGGTGCGCCCATCCAGGTAATCGTCACATAAATGCCTGACGGGTCGTGACCTGCGGATCCGTCAGTTGCCCGGCCCGCGCGTCGGCGTGTCGCTCAACCGGGCGGCCCAAAGCCGGAAATGCGGAGGTTGCGGGCCGCCCCGAGGGTTCGACGTGGGAGGCGTTCTCGTCGATCATCCGGGGCCGACGCTCCGGGGCGCTTCCCGCTGGAGGTTCCATCATGCGTGCTTTCCGCGCCCTCACCGTTGCGGCGGCAGCCTGCGCCGCGATCGGCCTCAGTACCCCATTCGCCGCTGCGAACTCACCGATGGGCGGCGGTGGCGGACCGAGCAACGTGTCGGTCAACCCCTTCGCCGTGCACCAGGGATCCACGATGCAGGTGAGCGCGTCGGGCTGTGGACACGGCGGTACCGTCACGTCGCCGGGCAACTTTCCGCCGGCCAACCTGTCCGCGGGGTCGATCGGCTTCGCCACCGTCCGGATCTTCAACCACGCCTCTCCGGGCAACCACACGCTGCAGGTCAAGTGCAACGACAACAGCCTGGTCGCCACCGCCCGCTTCAGGATCCTGGAGGGCAACCCCGCCCAGGGCGGTATCGGCGGCTCCTTCGGCCCGTCCACCGCCGAGACCGCCATCGGTGCGGGCCTCGTCGGCGCGGCGGCGCTCGGCGCGGGAGCCCACGTGATGCGCCGCCGCCGCCCGGTCCGCGGCCGGGCCTGACCGGCCGACCTCCCCGGTCAGTTCCCCAGGGGGTGCCTTCCGGGTCGGGCCGGACCCGGAAGGCAGCCCCCAACCGCCGGTCGCCCCGGGTCCTGGCCGGGGCC
>NZ_JBEZLW010000060.1:0-35993 GCF_040652395.1 Streptomyces sp. NPDC048269 | reverse complement strand
GGCTGGCGGGCGGCGAGCGTGCGGAGCACCTCGACGACGGCGAGGCGCAGGGCGACGTGGTCGCGGCCGTCGCGGGGGGCGTCCGTCTCGCGGCGGTGGCCGTCCGGTGCGGGCGCGTCCGACGCGCCGCCGGGGGCCGGAGCGGGGATCGTGGTCACATGACCGAGCACCGCTTCGAAGTCCGGTTCGACACCTGGGCCGCCGGGGACGCCTACGAGCGCTACATGGGCCGGTGGAGCCACCTGGTCGCCGAGCGGTTCGTGGCGTGGCTCGGCTGGGAACCCGGTGCGCGGTGGCTGGACGCGGGCTGCGGCACCGGGGCCCTGACCAGGGCGCTGGCCGTCCACGCCCGGCCCCGTACGGTGGTGGGGCTGGAGCGTTCCCCCGCCTTCGCGGCCTCGGCGCTCCGGGCCACAGGCGCACCCTGCGTGGTGGCCGACGCGCAGGCGCTGCCCTTCGCCGGTGCGGTCTGCGATGCCGTCGTCAGCGGACTGGTCATCAACTTCCTGGCCGCGCCGCAGGCGGCCGTCGCCGAGGCGGTACGGGTGGTGCGGCCCGGCGGGCTGGTCGCCGCGTACGTGTGGGACTACGCCGGGGGCATGGACCTCCTGCGGCACTTCTGGGACGCGGCCGTGGGCGCGGACGCGTCGGCCGCCCCGCTGCACGAGAGCCGCCGGTTCGCCGTGTGCCGCCCGGAGCCGCTGCGCGCGCTGTGGACGCGGGCGGGGCTGGTGGACGTGGACCTCACCGCGATCGAAGTGGCCACCGTCTTCACCGGCTTCGCGGACCTGTGGCAGCCGTTCCTGGCCGGACAGGGCCCGGCTCCCGGTTACCTCGCCTCCCTCGACCCGCCCGGGCGGGCCCGCCTGCGCGCGAGACTCCGCTCATCCCTGCCGGTACGGCCGGACGGATCGATCCCGCTCACGGCCCGCGCGTGGGCGGTACGGGGAGTACGGCGTCCAGGGTGAAGTAGCGTTCGGTCATGAGCATGCCGCCGCCGCCCCAGCACTCCCCCGGCCCGTACGGGAGCCCGCCCCCTCCGTATCACCAGCACCAGCACCAGCACCAGCAGCCGTACGCCGGTCAAGGACCGTGGGGCTACCCGCCGGTGGGGCCGCCGCCGCGCAAGAACCGCACCGGCATGGTGATCGGGATCGTCCTGGCCGTGCTGGCGGGGCTCGGTGTCGCCGGCTTCGCGGTGAACCGGCTGTCGGAGGACGGAGCCCTGGCGAGCGGAGACGGCTTCCCGAAGGCCGAGTACAAGCTCACCGTGCCGAAGACCCTGCTGAACGGCGAGTACGAGCTGGCCCAGGACCTGTCCCAGACCCAGGGCAAGGAAGCGGTGAAGAGCGGTCGCGACCCGAAGATCCGCAACCCGGAGCCGGCGGTCGGCCAGTACACCGCGGACGGTCCGCAGGGCATGGGCGTCCTCGTCTTCTCGGGGATGTACGGCCAGTTCAAGGACCCCGCGAATGCCCGCCGGAAGATGCTGTCCGGCGCCGCGGACGCCGAGGGCGCGTCCCTGGCCGTCCCCGCCAAGGACATCACCCCGGCCGGATCGGGCATCACCCTCTCCTGCCAGGTCCTGACCACGACGGAGGACGGAGCCAGGACCACCGTGCCGATGTGCGCCTGGGCGGACGAGAACACGGGCGCCGCCGTCGGTGTCATCACCCCGGAGAGCGCGAGCCAGGCCCCCGCGTCCGTCGACCTCGCGAAGGTCGCGGAGACCACCCTCAAGGTGCGCGCGGAGGCCCGGACGCCGATCGGCTGACCGGCTGATCAGCTCGCGCCGGAGGACCGGTCCAGCCCCGCCCGGAGCCTCCGGCGCGGGGCATCGAACGTCGTGAACGCGCTCCGCTTCGGCAGCCGGAAGGCCTCCCGGCCCGTGATCGCGTTCAGGATCGTGGCGTTGCGCACCGCGCCGATGTCCAGGTTGGGCGAGGAGACGCCGTGGCTGTGGGTCTCGGCGTTGGCCACGAAGACACGGCCGGTCACCCCGTCCGCGAGCTCGACGGAGTGGTCCAGGCGCACCCGGTGGCGCCCTCGTCCGTCCCGTAACAGCAGGTCATCGATGGGTTTCAGGAACGCGGCCGGGCGATTGCGATAGCCGGTCGCGGCCACCACCAGGTCGGTGGTGTGCTCGAAGGTCCCGCCCGTGTCGCGGTGCCGGCAGGTCAGCACCGCCCGGCCCGCCGGATCCGTGGCGGCCGCCTCCACCGTGATGCCGAAACGCAGTTCGGCCTCGGCCAGGCCGTGCTCCAGCTGGCGGCGGTAGAGCAGTTCGTGGATCTCGTCGAGGGTGTCGGTGGAGATCCCCTTGTAGAACTGCCACTGCTCGCGGGTCAGCCGGTCACGCACCTCCTCCGGCAGGGAGTGGAAGTACTGCATGTAGGCCGGGGTGGTCATCTCCAGGACCATCTTGGTGTAGTCCAGCGGGGCGAACGAGGAGGTGCGCGTCAGCCAGCTCACCGCCGGTCCGCCCGCCAGGTTGCGGCCCAGCAGGTCGGCCGTGACCTCGGCGCCGGACTGGCCCGAGCCGATCACCGTGACCTTCGCGGCGGCGTCCGCCTCGGACGCCCGGTACAGGTAGTCGGCGGTGTGCAGCAGCCGGGACGGGGGCAGGCCCGCCAGGGCGTCCGGTACGTACGGGGCCGTGCCGATGCCCAGGACGAGGTTGCGGGCGCGCATCCGCAGGTGCGTGCCGTCGCCGCGCACGGCGTGCACGGTGAAGGTTTCCGCGGCGGCGTCCCAGTCGACTTCCAGGACCGGGTGCGAGAAGCGCACCGCGGGAAGCTGCGCCGCCGCCCAGCGCAGGTAGTCCTCGTACTCGCGGCGGGAGGGGAAGAAGTTCTCGCGCACGGTGAAGGTGTACAGCCGGTCCATGTCGTGGAGGTACGCGAGGAACGACAGCGGATGGCCGGGGGCGACGAGGGTGACGAGGTCGGCGAGGAAGTTCACCTGCATCGAAGCGTCGCCGAACATCATCCCGCGGTGCCAGGTGAGCTCGGGCTGCTCCTCCAGTACGACCAGGTCCAGACCGTCGACGGTCGAGCCGAGTGCCGCGAGCCCGAGGTTGAAGGGGCCGCAGCCGACGGCCACCACGTCGTGCTCGCTGGTGGGTCCGTTCATCGGGGCACGTCCTCCTCCCGGCGCGGGTGCACGAGCAGGGCGGCGGTCTTGTCGGGAAAGGTGACCTCCCCGGCGCGGCGGAATCCGGCGGCCGCGAACGCCTTCAGGGAGGGGACGTTGGTCACGTCGGGCTCGGCCACCACCCGCGTGCACGCGGGGTCCGCGGTGAGCAGGCCCTCGGCGACCGCGCGCAGCAGGCTCCGGCCCAGGCCGCGGCCGGTGCGGCTCGCCTCGCCGATGGCGATGTGCAGGCCCAGGTCGTGGGGCAGGTGCGGGTAGTGGCCGGCGAGGCGGTCCCGCGTCACCCGGTAGACCTCGATGTACGCGAACGGCTGTCCGTCGTGGCCGATCAGGACGGGCAGGACGGCGTCGCCCGCGAGGTGTCCGGCGATCTCCTCCGCCCAGCGTTCGCGGGGCCATGCCTGATGCCAGAAGGCGTCGATGTGCGGTGACTCCATCCAGCCGTGCACGAGGTCCAGGTCTGCTCCCCGGGCCTGCGCCACCCGTGCCGACCAGGGGCCGTCCAGGTGCGGGAGCGGCGGGCCGGGGACGGTGGCGGCGACGGGGGCGAGGTGGTCGTCGTCCTGGTGTAACGGCTGCGCCGGGGTCATGTCGTGGCCTCCTGGAGGGGGTTGGGGGCGTCGAGGTACACGGACTGGGCGTCGAGGGGGGCGAGCACCTCGTCGATTCCGTGCAGCCGGGTGAGCAGGTTTCCCTTGCAGGGCAGGGTGCCGGCCTCCAGCCAGCGGCGGGCGAGGCGGTCGCCGTCGGGTCCGGCCGCCGCGAGGGCGGGCAGCGCGGCGCGCAGCCGGCCGGCGAGTACGGCGAGCAGCTCGCGCTCGTCGGCGAGGCCGTCGACGGCGAGGCAGCCGATGACCGACAGGGCCTGGTTGCGCAGCAGGTAGTACGACAGCCTGTCGTCGACGAGGGCGTCGTCGACCACGGCCAGGGTGGAGGAGCCGGCACCGAGCCGCCCCAGCAGACCGGGCAGGTACGAGGCGGCCAGGTAGTAGCCCTGGTTGTCGCGGAACGTGCCGCCGGTCACCCGGCCCCGGCCGTCCAGCCGGACGAGGGTGTTCTGCTGGTGGGCCTCCAGGCCGATCCCGGTGGCCGCGTACAGGTGCAGCATGGGGACCAGCACCTTGTCGGTGTAGTCGGCGGTCCACTGCTCGGCGGCCCCGGCGCCGAGGCCGGACACCAGCTCGCCCAGCGTGCTGCGGCCCAGCCCGGGACGGGGTGCGACCAGGCCCACCAGGCAGCGCAGGTCGGCGATGTCGCGGGGAACCTCGCGTACCGCGACGTCGAGGCCGGTCACCTCGGGTCCGTCCGGGCGGCCCGGCTCGTCCACGGCGAGCCAGGCGGGGTCCCGGGTGATGGCGAATCCGGGGTGGGCGTGGAACGTGCTGTCCGCGTACCCCGCGTCGAGGAGCCGGTTGATCTCCAGGCCGCGGCGCAGCTCCGTACGGGTGGACTCGCGGCGGGAGTTGGTCAGGCGCAGGCCGAGCGAGAGCTTGAGCATGACGTCGGCGTCGGGCCGGTACACCGTGCGCACGCTGGAGGTCGGCCACCATGCGGGGCCCAGTTCGCCGAGCGGTTCGAGCGCGCCGGAGGCGATCAGGGCGGCGGTGCGCGGGCGGTGCAGCAGGTCACGGGCCTGCCACGGGTGTGCGGGAACGAGGACCCGGCCGTCGTCCAGACGGCGGCCGGCGAGATCGGCGAGGAGGGCGACGGTGTCCTGTCCGGCGAGGGACGGGGCTTTGTCCACCGCGTCGTGCGAGACCACCGACTCGTCGGCGGCGAACCAGTGCAGCCGGAAGGAGCCGCGCAGCTCGGGCGAGAAGGCGGCCGCGTCGTTGTCCGAGATGCCGTCACGGCTCTTGGGCGCGGGATGGTTCAAGTGTCCGAGCAACAGGGCCTGTTCGGAGTCCAGGAAGCCGTCCACCCCGGCGGGCGGGCTCGGGCGCGCGCGCCGGTCGGAGAGGAAGGAGGCGACGCGGCGTACGGACTCGGCGGTGCGTTCCACCAGGTCGGCAACCTCGCCGGCCGGGACGCCGCCGGGGCGGGTTCCGCCGCGTACGGCCGCCTCGGTGGAGAGCAGGGCGACGGCGGTGACGGGGTCGGCGGCCGCGCCGAGCGGACCGCCGGGTCCCTCCAGACGGACGGGGGCGAAGCGGTGCCAGCCGGTCGGCGAGCGGTGGGTGACCTCGGTGACGAGCGCCAGTCCGGAGGCGGGGAGTTCGATCCGCAGCGGGCCGGCGGTGACCGGTGCGCCCGTCTCCAGCAGCCAGCAGCGCAACAGGGCTTCGAGGTGGGCGTGTTCGGCGGCAGCACGGGCGTCGGGTGCGTGCAGCGGATCGGCGGGGGCGGCCCGGCAAGGGGCGGGGCCGGGGGTGGGGATGGGGCCGGGGGTGGGGATGGGGCCGGGGGTGGGGATGGGGCCGGGGGCGGAAGCCGCGGCAGTGGTGCTCATGCGGCGCTCTCCTCTACGAGTCGTTCACAGGTGCGGCCCGCGTCCAGGACGACGTCCACGAGGCCGTCGAGGTCGTCCGCGGTGGCGGTGGGGTTGAGCAGGGTGAACTTCAGGCATACGCGCGCCGTCGAGCCGGGGCCGGCGGTGCGGACCTCGGTGCGTCCGATGAGGGCGCTGCCCGTTTCCAGGAGCCGCCTGCGCAGGGCGCCGTTGAGGCGGTCGGCGGCGTCCGGGTCGGGGTCGGCGCCCCGGTAGCGGAAGACCACGGTGGTCAGTTCGGCGGGCGAGACGAGTTCGAGTTCCGGTTCGGCGAGGATGCGGCGCTCGGCGTGCCGGGCGAGGCCGTGACAGACGTCGACCATGCGACCCATTCCGCTGCGGCCGTACGCGAGCAGGGTGGCGGCGGCCTTGACGGCGTCAGGGCGGCGGGTGGTCTGCAGACTGCGGCCGAGCAGGCCGTCGTAGCCGGCTTCGGAGTCGTCCGCCGGATTGAGGTAGGGGACTTCTCGGTCGAGAGCGGTGAAGGCGGTCGGGTCGGACACGAGCAGCACACTGGTGGCGGCGGGCTGCCAGCCGATCTTGTGCAGGTCGAGGGTGATCGAGTCGGCCAGTTCCAGTCCGGCCAGGCGGCCGGCCAGTGCCTCGGAGAACAGGGCGCCGAATCCGTACGCGGCGTCCACGTGCATCCAGATGCCGTGGCCCGCGGCGATCTCGGCGAGCTCCGGGAGCGGGTCGACGGAACCGAAGTCCGTGGTGCCGGCGGTGGCGACGACCGCGAGCGGCGTCCGGCCGGGACCGAGTCCGTCCAGGGCGGCGGCAAGCGCGGCGGGCCGCATCCGCCATCGCTCGTCGGTGGGTACGAGGTGTACGGCCTTCTCGCCCAACCCCAGGGCGGCGCAAGCGCGTTGTACCGAGAAGTGGGCGAGTTCCGAGCAGAACACCACCGGTCCGGGCAGGGCCGCCACCCCGTCCTCCCGGGCGTCGACGCCGAGCCGGTGGGCGGCCGCGTCCCTGGCCAGGAGCAGGCCAAGGAGGTTGGACAGCGAACCGCCGGGGGTGAGGACGCCGTCGGCACGCTCCCCGAGTCCCGCGAGGCGGGTCAGTACGCCGATGAGCCAGCGTTCGACGGCGAGGGCCGACGGGCCGGAATCGTACGTGTCCAGTGAGGCGTTGGCCGCGCTCGCCAGGGTGTCGGCGGCGACGGCGACCGCGAGCGGGGGCGGCTGCAGGTGAGCCGCGGCCCGGGGGTGTGCCAGATCGATTCCGTGTCGGACGAGCACGGTGGCCAGCAGCCGGAGCGCGGCTTCGGCGCCGACTCCCTCGGCGGGGAGCCGGGCCGGCCCCAGCGTCCCGGCCGCCGCCGCGAGGACGTCCGAGGGTGTGCCGGCCGGGATCGGTCCGGCCGGGCGGCGGGCGTTCAGCACGGTGCCGACGACATCGGCCAGCGCCGCGGAGACCCCGGCCAGGCCCTCCCGGGACCCGGCGAGCAGGGAGGGAGGGAAGGAGGGCGGGAGGGGGAACGGCGCGGGGAGTGCTTCGGTGAGCGGTATCACGCCCTGGCCTCCTCAGGCTTCTGCCAGCGGGTTGGGGTGCGTCCCGTTCGGGTACAGCGCGTGGCGCAGTGCGCGGTCGCCGTACCGGGTGACGACGATCCGGTCGCGGTTCAGCCCGTACCGGGGGATCTGCGGGGTGAGCAGGTCGTACTCGGCGAACCGGTCGGCCAGTTCGGGGAAGCGGTGCTGGAAGTCGAGGATGGTCTGGCGGACCGTGCGCCAGAAGGTCTTCTCCGGTACTCCGAGCTGCTCGGCGCAGAGCGGGGCGAGGTAGCGGAAGTGGCCGACGAAGACCTGATCCATGACGTGCTGCTTGATGACGGAGGGGTGCTTGCGGGGCAGGACGTGGTCGTGTCCGTCCGGCTCCGGTCCGCGCTCGGGCACGTCGGTGAAGGACACGCACACGTCGTCGACGAAGTCCTTCAGGTAGAGCCGGGCCGGGACGTCGTTCTCGTCGTAGCCGACCAGCGTGTTCTGGCCGTGCGGGTTGAACGTGACCCCGTACCGGTAGAGCACGTGCAGGATCGGGACGAGCAGCGTGTCGAAGAGCCGGCGCAGCCATTCCTGCGCGTCGAGGCCCGAGGCCCGGACGAGTTCGGCCACGAACGCGTCGCCGGTGTGGTCGACGTGGAGCAGAGAGGCGAAGGTGCGGACCCGCTCGTCCGGGTCCTTGCGGGCGGTGACCGAGTCCCGCCAGATGCAGCCCAGGGTCTCCAGATGCTGGTAGGGCGCGTCCTCCAGCTTGGACAGGTAGGGGTGGCGGACGGTGACGGAGGCTACCTCGCCCAGGAAGACGGTCCGGCATTCGTCGGTGAGGAAGGCGTCGCGCTCCACGAGTCCGCGCAGCCACTGGGTGACGACGGGGGCACCCATGGTGCAGTGCGGCGGGATGCCGCGCCAGACGAGGGTGTTGAGGATCTTCAGCGGGAGTTTGACGTCGTACCGGCCGGGGGTGGTGGCATTGGCCATGGTGCGGATGGACTGGCCCGGCAGGTACGCGTCCGGGCCGTCGCCCAGCGGGATGACGCGCCGCTGCGCCACATCGGCCGCGTGCAGGATCTGGACGGCGTGGTCCCACTGCCAGGGGTGCACGGGCATCCACACGTAGCCCTGCGGGTCGACTCCGGCCGCTTCCAGGACCGCCGTGAAGCGGGCCCGCGTCTCCTCGTCCAGCTCGCGGGCCAGGATCTCCCGTTCGGACAGCTCCGAGGTGCCGCGGAACTCGGCCAGACCGCGGTGGACGGCCAGCCACTGGAGCCTGAGCGGCCGGGCAGACTCGGGCGCGTAGTTCCGTACGTCGGTGGCCGAGAAGCCGATACGGCCCTTGTTCGCGACGAGGAGGCTGTGCCCCGTCATCCGGCACTCCAGCTCGGTGTGGCCGAGGGTGCGCAGCTGCGCCACGGTCTCGCCGCCGTGGGTGATGCGTGCGGCGTCGACCGCGAGCGTGGCGGCCAGCTCGGTGAAGTAGGTGGCGATCGTCGAGGCGTCGCTGCCCAGGGTCGATGCCGCTTCGAGGAGGAACTGCTGGGCGTCCCATGCCGGTTCGGCCACCGCGTTGCCGAGCATGCTGGTGGCCGTACGGGTGATCGAGCCCGGCTCGACCCGCAGCCACCCGAACGCGCCGGGCGCGGCGTTGAACGCGTAGGTCGTACCGCTGTCGAGATCGACGCGGTATCCGCCGTCTCCGGTTTCCGCCGCCTTGAGCATGTCCTCGAAGCACCATTCGCCCAGCGCTTTGGCGAGGAGTCGGCGGTTGGCCTCCCGCCAGGCCGCGGGGGCCACTTCGGAGAGGGCGGGGACGGGATGATCGGGGGGGAGGGGCATCGAAGGGCTCCGGTGGTCGCGGGGTCGGCTCACCAGGGCAAGAGCGGCCCAGGCACAGGACAGATTAGGTAAGCCTCACCTAACCAGCAAGCTCAACTTCCGGCCATCCCTCCCGCGTGACAGCCTGCCAGTTGGCTCATTAGGTTAGGCTAACCAAACTACCCTTCTTCGGGATTCATCTTCGAGGTGATCAGCGGTGCCTCCCTGCCGTCGCACTCCCCGATGGACATTCGCCCTGGTCAGCGCCGGTGGCGTGGTCATGACCCTGGACGTCACCGTCGTGAACGTCGCCCTCTCGGACATCGCCCGGGACCTGGATGCCGGATTCGGCCGGGTGCAGTGGACGGTATCGGCGTACTCATTGGCCTTCGGCGCCCTGCTGCTCACCGCAGGCGCGCTCTCCGACCGCGTGGGGCGGCGGACGGTGTTCGCCTCCGGGATGGCGCTGTTCACCCTGGCCTCGGCCGGATGCGGACTGGCGCCCGACGCCGGTACCCTCATCGGCGCCCGTGCGGCCCAAGGCCTGGGCGGCGCCCTGGTGTTCGCACCGACCCTCGCCCTGCTGGCGGCCGCGTACGAAGGCGTCCGCCGCCAGCGCGCGATAGCCGCGTTCGCGGCCATCGCCTCCGCCGCAGGGGCGCTGGGGCCCGTGGCCGGCGGGCTGTTCGTGCAGACGCTCGGCTGGCGGTGGATCTTCCTCGTCAATGTCCCGATCGGGATCCTGGTCGTGGCGGGTGCGCTGGCCCGTATGCCTGAGTCGGCCGCGCCGCGGGAGTCCCGCCGACGGCTGGATCCGCTGGGCGCGGCGCTCGGCGTCGGCACGCTCCTGGCTCTGCACTATCCGCTGGTCACCGGCCCGGAGGCCGGCTGGACGGCGCCGCGGGTACTCGGCTCCGCCGCACTCGGGGTCGTGCTCGCCGGGGCTCTGGTCGCCAGTCAGCGCGGTGGCGACGGACTGATCGACATGGCACTGCTGCGGATCCGCGCCTTCTCCGGGGCGGCCGTACTGGGGTTCCTGGCCCGGATGTCGAGCCTGGGAGTACTCGCCTTCACCACACTCTGGCTGCAGAGCGCCCACGCGTTGTCCGCGCTCGAAGTCGGCCTGTACTTGCTGCCGCTGACGGGCAGTCTGCTGGTGACGGGCCTGTTCGTCGCGCGGCTGCAGAAGGCTTTCGCTCCCGCTCAGCTGGTCGCCGCCGGCTTCGCCCTGCAGGGGCTGGGGCTCCTCGCGCTCGCCGCCGCCGCGGGGACGGACGCCGGGCCCGTGGCGACGGCCGGAGGCCTGGTGCTGCTCGGCGCCGGCGGCGCGGTCATCTTCCCGCCGCTGATGGGGGTGGCGGTGAGCGCGGTGCCCGCAGAGCGGGCCGGGATGGCCTCCGGGCTGACCAACGCCTGCTACCCGCTCGGCACGGCGGCCGGTGTCGCCGTCTTCGGGGCGCTGTTCTCGGCCCGCCTGGAGGCCGGACTGAGGTCCGGGCTGAGGTCCGGGTCGGGGCCCGACGGCCTCCTGCCGCCCCGGGCGGCCGTGGAGACCGGGCGGTTCGAACTCCTCGAACCCGCCCTCCGGCCGCTCGCCCGGTCGGCGTTCTCCGGCGCCTTCACCGCCGTCTGCCTGGCCTCCGCTCTCGTCTGCCTGCTCGGCGTGCTCGCGGCACGCACGCTCAGGGCCGGGGCACAGGGCCTCGGCCCCGCCGAGCACCGCCGTTCGTCCTCGGTCAGACCTCCTGGGTCCGGCGCAGCAGCCACACCAGGTACGGGGCACCCACCAGCGCGGTGACGATGCCCACCGGAATCTCGGTCGGGGCGAGCAGCCAGCGCCCGAGCGCGTCCGAGGACACGACCAGGACGGCTCCGAGCACCGCGGCCATCGGTACCATCCGCGCCGTG
Organism: Streptomyces sp. NPDC048269; assembly: GCF_040652395.1. Lineage (NCBI taxonomy): Bacteria > Bacillati > Actinomycetota > Actinomycetes > Kitasatosporales > Streptomycetaceae > Streptomyces > Streptomyces sp. NPDC048269. The sequence goes on along the minus strand of NZ_JBEZLW010000060.1, from coordinate 25,127 downwards.
CTGCTGCCGACGATCCGCCGTGCCAGGTGCGGGGCGACCAGCCCGACGAAGCCCACCGCGCCCACCGCCGCGGCCGTACCGGAGGCCAGTACGGCGCCCGCGGCCAGCACGAGCAGCCTGGCCCGTCCCAGGTCCAGGCCCAGGGCGCGCGGCAGTTCGTCACCGAGGGCGAACAGGTTCACCGGCCTCGCCGCGATCACGAGCAGCATCGCGACCAGCGCCGGCAGCGCGAGCCAGCCGAGCGCGGTGAAGTCCCGGGCGTAGGTACTGCCGGCCAGCCAGCTGAGCGCGGCCGAGATGTTCATCTGCGCGCCGACCACCATGATGTTGACCAGGGCCATCGAGGTGGCGGCGGCGCCGAGCCCGACCAGGACCACCCTGGTCGGATCCAGGCCGGCACGGCCCCCTTCCCTGCTCCCCCGGGCCACGAGGAGCACGAGGGCGAGCATCAGCACACCCCCGGTTCCCGCGGCCGCGGGCAGGGCGGCAAGGGGCGCCGAGGGCACGACGAGGATGACCAGCACGGCGCCGAGGGAAGCGCCGCCGGTCACGCCGACGAGCCCGGGTTCGGCGAGGGGGTTGCGTACGACCGCCTGCACGGCCGCACCCGCCACGGCCAGGCAGGCACCGGCCAGGGCGGCCACCAGGATGCGCGGCAGCCGGTACGAGACCACCGCTTCGGTGATCTGTCCGGCGGACCCGAACAGTGCCGTCCCGAGCTGGCTCCAGCCGATCTCGACGTCGCCGACCCGCAGGGACAGCGCCATCGCGACGGCCAGCGCGACGAGCCCACTGCCGAGCGCCACGGTGTAGGCGGGGGTCCGGCGGCCGCCCGAGACCGTGACCGCGGCGCCGGTGTCGGCGTCGCCGGTGCTCACCCGGCGCGCGAGCAGCATGAACACGGGGCCTCCGATCAGCGCGGTCACCACGCCGACCGGGATCTCCGAGGTGTAGACGGCCGACGGCGGCACGGCCAGCTGGGCGGCCGCATCCGCCGCCAGCAGCACCGTCGCGGCCAGCACCGCCGCCATCGGAAGGAGCAGGGCGTGCTTGCGGATCCCCAACTGCCGCACCATGACGGGTGCGATGAGTCCGACGAAGCCGATCGGTCCGGCCAGCGACACCGCGGAGGCGGACAGCAGTACCGCGATGAGGAAGGCGGCGGGACGGATGCGCTCCACGCGCACGCCCATCGCCTCGGCCGTCTCGTCGCCGAGCGCCAGCAGGTCCAGTGGCCGCGCCAGCAGCGGTGCCGCCAGCGCGCCCAGGGCAACGACCGCGCCGAGCGTAAGCGGCCGTTCGAGCCCGGACTGCATCAGGGTGCCGTTGCCCCAGAAGAACAGTCCGCGGGTCGCCTGGAGGTCGAGCATCTGCAGGAACTCGGCGGCCGCCGTGCCGGCGAGCGCGACGGTCGCCCCGGCGAGCAGGACCCGTCCGGGTGTGAGCACGCCCCTGCTGCTGAGCAGGTAGACGAGGGCGATGGCGAGGACGCCGCCGAGGAAGGCTGCGGCTCCGGCGGGCAGCGGGCCCAGGCTCACCCCGGTGAACGCCACCAGCACCACGGCGAAGTAGGCACCGGCGTTGACGCCCAGGGTGTCGGGAGCGGCCAGCGGATTGCGGGTCGCTCCCTGGACGAGGACGCCGGAGACGCCGAGCGCGACGCCGACGACCAGGCCGGTCAGCGTGCGCGGCAGGCGGCTGCCGACCAGGACGTCCCGCGTGTGGGGCGCGCCGTGGCCCGCGAGCAGGTCCACGATGTCGCCGATGCCCACGCCGGAGGCCCCCAGACCGAGGTGGACGACGGCGACCAGGCACAGAACGAGCGACAGGGCGCAGCCCACGAGTACGGCTCGCGGGCCGCGGCCGAGCAGCCGGACGGGCAGGAGGGGACTGGCGGGGTCGAGCGGACGGGCGGGGGAAGTCATCAGACCTTCAGAGCCTTGCCGGTCTCGTCGAGGATGTGCAGCGCCGACAGCGGGCCGCCGAAGAGCCAGGTCCCGGGATCGAGCGGGAGGACCCTGTCGTTCTTCACGAACTCCAGCCCCTTCCAGACCGCGTTGCCGGCGAGGTCGCCGGTGAACGGGTTGTCCTTCTGGCTGGCGACGTACAGGAAGGTCGCGTCCTGCTCGGCCTTGGTCAGGCCCTCCACGCCGACGGTGGTCATGCCCCACGCGTCGGGCTCGCCCTTCCAGCCGTTCTTCAGCCCCGCGAGGTTCAGCACCTCGGGCGCGATGGCGTCGTCGGTGAGCATCCGGATCGAGGCGGTGCCGTTGGCCGTGAAGCCCTGCGCGACGGCGTACTTGAGACCGCCCTTGCCCGCCTTGTCCAGCCGCCCCTTGAGGTCGGCGGCCTTGGTGTCGATCTGCCGGGTGACCTCGGCCGCCTCGGCCTCCTTGCCCAGCGCCTTGGCCAGTTCGGTGAAGTTCTTCTTCATCGTGTCGAGCTGGGGCTTGGTCGTGTACTTGAACGACACGACCGGGGCGATGCCCTGGAGGGCCTTGAGGTTCGCCTTCGAGCGGTCGTCGTCGATCACGATGAGATCCGGCTGGAGCGTCCTGATCTTCTCCAGGCTCGGCTCGTTGCGGCTGCCGACGTCGGTGACGGACTCCGCGAGGCCGGCCCCCTTCGCCGTGATCCAGGTGCCGTAGCCCTTGTTGTCGGCGTTGCCCACCGGGGTGACGCCGAGGGCGACCAGCTCCTCCGTGTACGTCCACTCCAGCGTCACCACCTTCGTCGCGGGCTTGTCCAGGGCGACCCGGCCCTGCGCCGTGTCGACGGTGATCTTGCCCGTCGCCGGCTTCTCCCCGGCGGGCTTGCCGCCCGCCGCGTCACCGGCCGTACCGGAACCGCAGCCGACGGCCGACAGCATGAGCGCGGCGGCCGTACCGCTCGTCGCGAGGGCGCGCAGGATCCTCTGCATGGGGGAACTCTCCTTGGTGTGCGGGTTCAGGACGTGGCGGCGGGCTCGGCGCCCGTGTCCGCCTCGGCGTCGGAGCGCTGCGGGAAGCAGGCGAGGTATCCGGTCCGCGGATCGCGGACGACGTCGACCCGCAGGCCGAAGGCGTGATGGATGACGTCCGGGGTCAGCACGTCGTCCGGCGCCCCGGCCGCGGCGACCGCGCCGTCCGCGACGACGACCACCTCGTCCGCGTAGGCCGCCGCCTGCATGAGGTCGTGCAGCACCACCCCGCAGGCGATGCCGTGTTCCCGGGCCAGCCGCCGCACCACGTCGAGCACTTCGAACTGGTGGCGCATGTCGAGGTAGGTGGTGGGCTCGTCCAGCAGCAGGACCCCGGCCCGCTGCGCCAGCACCATGGCCAGCCAGGCCCGTTGGCGCTCACCGCCCGACAGCTCGTCGAGCCGGCGGTCCATCAGGGGGGTCGCGTCGGTGACGTCGAGCGCCCACTCGATGGCTTCGGTGTCCTCGCCGGTGTGCCGGGCGAGCGCGCCGCGATGGGCGTACCGGCCGTGGCGTACGAGCTCACGTACCGTCACCCCGGCCGGTGCGTGGGAGGTCTGCGGGAGGAACGCCAGGCGCTGGGAGAGCGTACGGCGGGCCAGCCGGCGAAGCGGTACGTCGTCGATGCGCACTTCGCCGCCGAGCGGCGGAAGGAGACCGGCCACCGTGCGCAACAGGGTGGACTTGCCGCAGCCGTTGGGGCCGACCAGTACGGTGATCGCGCCGGCCCGCAGCGACAGGTTCACCTGTTTCAGAACCGGGCGTCCCGCGTGCCCGACGTCCAGATCGTCCGCCACCAGACGGACGTCACCTAAGGACACCACTTGCCTCCCTTTGCCGGTCTGACCGCGTCACCATACAACTTAGGTAAGGCACACCTAAAAGGAATGGTCCCGGGTCGGGCGCCTTGTGATCAGGTCGATATCTCGCGCACCCCCACGCGCCCCCCATGTCGCACTCGCTCCCCCTTGCGGAGATACGACCTGATCAGCCGTCACATCGCGGGCTACGCGGTCGCCGCACCGGCACCGGCGGGCGTCAACGATCCGTCAGGACTCGGCCAGTCGCCGTATGGGGCGCGTAACGGGGTGGCCACAGCCGCGCGGATACGGGGATAGCTTCGACGGTGCTTCCCGGACCGCCTCCCAGCGCCCGGGGCGCCTACCGCCACTCGTGGTTCCTCAGGGAGGGCCCCATGTGTTTGTTCCTGTACGACGACGACCCCGAGCCTGAAGAACGGACCCCGGCCGGGCCTCTGTACGTGCCCGTCCGGCCGGGAGGAGCACACCTGGTATTGCGGCTGTTCCGCACCCCGCTGGGAACGCGTACCGCCGTCGGCTTCACCAGCCCGGACCGGCTGGCCGCCGCGCTCGGCGCGGCCCAGCCCCGGATCCGGCTCGCCGAAGCCGCGCTCCGGGCGATGACCGAACCGCTCGGGGTGAACCTGCTGACCGTCGACCCGACCCTCACCGCTCCCCCGGCCACCCCGGCGGCGATCACCGCCACGCTCGGGCCGCCGGTCCCGCCGGTCCCGCCTGTGTCTCCGGTCCCGCCGGTCCCGCCTGTCCCGCCTGTCCCGCCGGAACCCGAGACCACTGCCCGGACCGCCTGAAGGGATCACACATGACCATCGCCGTCCTCTCCGAGATGCCGGCCGGTGCCGGTGAACTGTCCGTCTGGCCCGCGTCCACGGCCCCGCTCCCGCACGGCGGCATGGCTGTCGGCGGAGTCCCCCTCACCGAGATCGCCGACCGGTTCGGCACACCGGCCTACGTACTGGACGAGGGCGAGGTGCGCGCGCGCTGTCGGACCTATCGGGACGCCTTCCCCGACGCCGACGTGCTGTACGCCGCCAAGGCGTTCCTGTCCCGCACGATGGTGCGCTGGGTACGGGAGGAAGGGCTGGGCCTGGACGTCTGCTCGGCCGGGGAACTGGAGCTGGCCGTCACCGCCGGATTCCCGCCGGAGCGCATCGTGCTGCACGGCAACGCCAAGTCGCCCCGCGATCTGGAGGCGGCGCTGCGCCTCGGTGTGGGGCGGATCGTCATCGACAGCCCGTCCGAGATCGCGAGGATCGCGGCCGCCGTCGGCCCCGACGGGCACCAGAAGGTCATGGTGCGGGTGGTCCCGGGCGTCTCGGCCGGCGGCCACGACAAGATCCGCACCGGTACGGACGACCAGAAGTTCGGCCTCTCCCTCACCGACGGGGGCGCGCAGCACGCCGTCGCGCGGATCCTCGGCCAGCCGCAGCTCGAACTGACGGGCCTGCACTGCCACATCGGCTCGCAGATCACCGAGGTGAAGCCCTACCTGGTGGCTCTGCGCCGGATGGTGGGGCTGATGGCCCGCATCCGCGACACGCACGGCACCGTCCTGCCCGAGCTGGACATGGGCGGCGGCCACGGCGTCGCCTACCGGCCGGGCGAAGCCGTCCTCGACCTCATCGCGCTGGCGCGCAAGATGCGTACCGAACTCGCCGGAGGCTGCGCCGCCGCCCGGCTGCCCGTCCCCCGGCTCCTCATCGAGCCCGGGCGGGCCGTCGTCGGTCCGGCGGGCATCGCCCTGTACCGGGTACTCGCCGTCAAACACACCGGCGAGAGGGTGTTCGTCGCCGTCGACGGCGGCATGAGCGACAACCCGCGTCCCGCCCTGTACGGAGTCCGCTACGCGCCGCGCCTGATCGGCCGCCACTCGACGGCCGGACCCCGTACGGCCACCGTCGTCGGCCGGCACTGCGAGGCCGGCGACATCCTCGCGGCGGACGTGGAACTGCCGGGCGACGTCCACCCCGGCGATCTGCTCGCCGTACCGGTGGCGGGTGCGTACCAGCTGTCCATGGCCTCCGGCTACAACCTCGTGGGCCGGCCCGCGGTCGTCGCGGTCCACGAGGGCGCGGCCCGGCTCCTCGTCCGGCGCGAGACGCTGGAGGACTTCCGCAGCCGGGACATCGGCGACTGAGACCCCGGCCGGGCTACCAGGCCGCCCGGCCGCCCGGCTACCCGCCCCCACGAACACGAGGGTGGCCGGGGGCAGAGCCGGCATACGCAGCCCGATGGTGGTCGCCGCGCGGGGGCCGGTGCCCATCCCGGCGCGTCCCTTGACGGGGGCCGGAGCCACAGCCCTGACGGGGGGCTCGGCTTCGGCGTCAAGGGGGCGTCAAGGGTTCCGGTGCGCCCGTATGGAGGCCGTCAAGGTGGCTCACCCCCGGGCTGAAGACGCGGTTGTCTCGACATCGGCCACCTGGCCGATTCATTACTTCCGACGTCAAGCCGCAGGACGTACCGGCCGACGCCGTCACGTCCTCCGGATCCGGCCTGGACCCGCAGGGCTCGACGTCCAGCAGGTCCAAAAGCTCGTCGCCGGCCACACCGAGGGCCGCACGCTCGGCTTCATGGGGGAGCCCCGCGTCAACGTCCTCGAACTCAACACCGCGCTCAGGGCTCTGGCCGGCCGATGACGTCGACGTGGTCAGGAGCGCCTCAGCGGCCGAGGAACCGCTCCACCAGCGCGGCGAGGGCCTCGGGGGTCTCCTCCGGCGCGTAGTGGCCGGCGTCCGGGAGCACCTCCAGCTCGGCGTTGGGGTACCACTTCAGCCAGGTGTCCTGCATGGCTTCGGGCCCCAGCGCCCGGTCGTTCGCGCCGGCGACGAGGAGTACGGGGACGGGGTTGCCCTCCACCCGTTCGTGGAAGTCGGCACGGGACCAGGAGTCCAGGTACGCGCGGAAGGGCGTCGCCGCCGAGTTCCCCACCGATCGTCCCACCATGCCGTCCAGCCAGGCGTCGTCATGCTTTCCGCCGGTGGTGTGGTCGATGATCGCCCTGCGGTTGCCGGGGTCCTTCGCCGCACCGGCGAACAGCTCCCACATCTCCCCTTCGAGCGGGAAGCCGGACGCGGGCACGGGCGAGATGCCGATGATCGAGCGGACGCGCGCCGGGGCGTCCAGCAGCATCAGCTGGGCCGCCTTGGCGCCCATGGAGTGGCCGATGACGGAGAAGGTCTCCCAGCCCAGGTGGTCGGCCACGGCGAGGGCGTCCTCGGCGACCTCCTCCATGGTGAAGGTGCCCTCGATGTCGATGGCCTCCCCGTATCCACGGCAGTCCAGGAAGGCGTAGCCGAACGCGTCGCCGTCCAGGTACTCGCGCATCGGATCGAAGCTCGACCGGTCGCCGAACCAGTTGTGGAGCACGAGGGCGCGACGGGAGCCGATGCCCAGTACCTCGTGCGGAATTACCTGTCCAGTCACAACGTCCCCTGCTCATGAGGTGGTCGCCCGGTCCGGGTGCCGGAGGTCGCAGGTAATCGAGTCTGGCGACTCCCGGTAGCCCCGGTCAACAGCACCACGCGAACTACCCGGCTGTCCTGTCGAGTCGGACACTTCCGCCGGATATGTTTTCCATAATTTCGCGGATCTGTTGCAAAATCGATACAACCCAACCCATGTCTAAAGTGAATCGAGGGCCGCATCGGAGAAAACTGGTCGGCCGTTGCCCGTCAGGAACTACGTCACCGAAAGCAGGACTTCGACGTATTCGACCGACCGTTATCTGCAACCGAACGCGGAGGTATCGCGATGTCCGTCTCAAAGACCGACTCCCGTAAGGCCGGACAGGCTCAGCACCCTGTTCGCCGCGCCGCCAGATCCCGTCTCCCCCGCGCCTTGCTGTTCCTATTCCTCCTGACCGTCGGCACGTCGACCGGCCCCGTGTCACCCGTTTACGCGGCTGCGCCGTACGGCGTCAGGGCATTGGCCGTGGCCGCGTCGAAGGAGGGCGCGCCCTATGCCCGCGGCGCCACGGGACCCAAACGGTTCGACTGTTCGGGCCTGACGCTCTATTCCTTCCGGAAAGCGGGAAGACGGCTGCCCCGTACCGCGGATCAGCAGTACGAGAACACCTCGCACATTTCCCGTCGGAACCGCACGCCCGGCGATCTCGTGTTCTTCCCCAGAGGCTCGACCATGGAACACGTGGGCATCTACGCCGGCAATGACAAGATCTGGCACGCCCCCCGCCCGGGCACCCGCGTACGACTGGAACGGATCTGGAGCCGGAACGTCCGTTACGGCCGCGCTTCTTGATCCCCTGGACGGAAGAAGTGGACGCGGCCCGCGCCGCGTCCACGAACGACCGCGTCCCGCCCCGGCTGACCGCCAGGACGGGACGAGTGGGGTTCAGGAACCTCAGGTGTTGACGCAGACGTTGCCGGCGGCCGGGTTCAGCGCACCGATCACGTTCACGGTGTTACCGCAGACGTTGATCGGGATGTGAATCGGGATCTGGATCAGGTTGCCCGACAGGACGCCGGGCGAGCCCGCCGCGAGCCCGTGAGCCTCGGCGTCCGCCGAGGCCGAGGACGCACCGCCGAGGACCGCCAGACCGACCGCCAGGGCAAGGCCCGCACTCTTCCACACACGCATCACGTGTACATCTCCTCGCAACTGCCAGCGGCACCGCGGTGCCGCACAGCCCCGGCTGGGGCCGACACAATGTCTTCGGCAGCCGAGTGCCTCACCGACTGGTTCCGGCCCTCCCTTTCCCTCGAAGGAGTGCTGTTCCCGCCTCTGATCGGCCGTACCGGGCCCTGCTCCGCCCAGGTCCCGTACGTTCGCCCGGCCGTCCGCGCCCACACTCCCCGCCCCGGTGGGGCGGACGTTCCGTCACGTATCCCGGACAAGGCCACCGCGTCCGCCCTAGCCTGATGGCCGAGTCCCAACTCCCGTCTTTTCAGGGAGTATCCGGCGCGAGAGGCCAGGCCAGACATGAGCTCCATCCCCGACCGGTACACGCGAGAACTGCACGAGAAGTACAAGTACCTCGCCTGCTGGCTCCCCTCCACCCCCCTCGCGCTGGGCGATGTCGGCCTCATCTCGCAGCACCGGTTCAGGAAGGTCACCAGCCTCGACGAGCTGGGCATTCCGTTCACCAAGGACGCCGAGAGCAAGACCGTCGATCTCGACTACTCCTCCGCGGACTGTGTCGCGTTGACGGCCGACACCCGCCTGGACGACCCCACTGCCGATGTCATGACCAATCTGTCCATCACGTTCGACCGGGGCGGAGCCACGCTCTTCCAGGCATCGGGCTGCGTACAGGAGACCGTGGGGAACCTGCTCGCACTCCAGGACGCGCTGCGCGAGCGGTACGCGGACAAGACCTGGCGCAGCGAGTACGTCGTGGTGACCGAGGTCGTGCGCACCGGCCCCACCGCGATCCTGGTCTCCGAGCAGCACGGCGCCCAGATGAACCTCCGGGTCCGCGCGGGCGGCCTGGGCGGCCCGCTGGCGGTCGCCGGCGCCCTCGGGAAGTACACGGTCACCGCCAAGTCCGGGATCGCGGCCAGCGTGCTCGCCCCGGACGGCGCCACCCCGCTGTTCCAGGCCGTGCAGTTGCGCAGAAGGCTGGTGGGACCGCCGCGGCTGGTCTTCCGTGCCGACGAGGATGAGGACGGGGACGACGAGTACGAGGACGAGTACGCATACGAGGGCGCGGGCGCGGCCGGAGCGGGCCTCCGCGGGGGTCCCGACGGGCCGGCGGACCTGGAGCTCGCCCCCGTCACCTGGACCGATTGCGTCCCCGCGCAGTCCGGCCCGCTCGAAGGCTGAGCCGCCCGATGCCCACGGACCCGGGCGCCGGTTCACCCCCCGGCCGCCGGACACCCGCCCTGCGCAGGTGCGTCGAGGTCGCGCAGGGACTGGCCGACGGCGAGGGGAGCCCGGTCGGACCGCTGCACCTGCTGCTGGCGGCGATGTGCGCGGGCGATCCCTCCTCACGGTCGCGGCTCGTGACGAAGTCCCTGGCCGCACACCACTTCCTGACCTCGGAGGCGACCGGGGCGGTCGCCGACGCGGAAGCCGGCCTGGGCGGCCGGGCCCGGGAGGTACCGTTCTCCCCCGCCGCGACGGCCGCGCTCGGCAGGCTGGCGTACTGGACGCGGCGGACCGGGGACGGTTCCGCCGACACCGCCCACCTCCTGCTGGTCTGTCTGGAGGCCCGCGCCGAGGACGAGGACGTACGCCGGTTCGCCCGCGGGACGGGGCTGTCCGAACGGGCCGTGATGCGCAGCGCCATGACCGAACGCCACCGCGTCTGTGCCCAGGACCGACAGCCCTCCGACCGGGGGCCGATCCTGTCGCACGGCCGCCCGGACCGCCCCGCGGCGTACTCGTTCGAGACCCGGGCGCGGCGGCCGTCCGGGCGCACGGTACGGAGCATCGGCATGCGCTCCGAGAACAGCAGTGTCTCGCACATGGGTTCGCGGGTGCAGTCCCATCTCATCCGTCTGCACATCTGGGTGCGGATCTGGGCCCAGTTGGTGATCCTGTGCGCGCTGGCGGCAACGGCCTGGGCCGCGCTCACGGTGACCGCCTGGTCCGCGCTCTGGCTCGTGAGCCAGCTCGCGCGACGGCAGAACCTCTCGCCGGCTGCCCGGCTGGCCGTGGACCTGGTCCTCCTCGTCGCCTCGGCGGTTCTCGGCATCCCCTGGTGGCTGGTTCTCCTCGCCCTGGTGAGCCGGGTGTTCGACCTGATCGACGGCCGGCTCCTGCTGCTCCAGGTCCAGAGCGATACCGCTGACCCGGAGCTGACCGAACGGGACCTGAGGGCCGACCGCCGGGAGGACCGCCGGGCGGCCGCCTTCTACCGGGTCCTCAAGCTGACGGGGAGGCTGGCTCCAAAGTGAACGTCTCGGTTTTCGATCCGTTCGGCCCGGCCGCTGAGCACGGGCTCCACGACTGGCTCGCACAACGCAACCTCCTCGACCACGACGAAGCGGTGATCGACGACGCGATCCCCCTGTCCGGCCTGTTCTCGACGGAGTTCAGTCCCTGGACCCGGCTCGGGCTGCTCCCCCGCTTCGCCGTGTCCTGGCGCCTGGCCCGGTCCGGCCGCTCGGGAAGGACCCGCATCGGGCTGTACGAGAGCGATCTGTTCGCCACGCTCGAACGCACCCTGTGGTGGAAGGTCCTCGCGGCCCGCTCGGCCGTCGTGGCGCTGACGGTGACGGCGTGCCTGATGCTGTCCGCTCCCGGGTGGTCGGCCGTCTGTTTCCCGGTGACGGCATGGGCCCTGACGGGCTGGCGCAGGTCCCTGGCCGGCGCCTCGCTCGTCGCCGTCCTCTCGTGGGCCGCCTGGGCCGACCCGTCCCTGCTGATCGCCGCCCTGCCCGCCGCCGCGGTCGTCGCCCTCGTGCGGCTGGCTCTGTCGATGCTGCGGCTGGGGATCATGTCCCAGGCGCCCGCCGACAGCCCCGTACGGTTTCTGGGCCGGTGGTTCCTGCTGCGCGCCATGGGGGACGGTACGGCGGCCCGGGTGCTCCTCGCCGTGGACAAGGCAACCCATGACGACCGGGCGCGGACCGAGTGCTTCCTCGGGGACGAAGCCGCTTACGGGACGCTGCCGGCCCGGTTCCGACCGGTTCTCGTGCAGTGCCGGGCCCTGGCAGCCGTCGCCCGCCTCGAATTCCAGTCGGCGATGGTGCTGTCGGAGGAAGCCCGCGCCCTCGCTGTGGCCGCACCGCCCGGGATCCGCGGCTGGTGCGCGCTGCAGGCCGGAGACGTGCTGCTCGCCGCGGGTCAGCCTGCGGCCGCCGAGGCGCGCTGGCGGGAGGCCGTCCACCTGCTCACACCGGTCCGCCGGGCCCGCTACTGGGCCGCCGAAGCCGAGCTGCGCATGAGCGAGGCCCTGACCGCGGACCCGCAGGACTCCGCCCGGTGCGTCGAAGGCCTGCGGTTGCTGTGCCGGACCCGCCGTGCCGCCATGCGCGCCGGAAACCTGGCCGTGTTGGCCCGAACGGAGCTGCTGGTCCTGCGTCTGATGCACGCGGCGGGCAACGCGGTCGGCGTGGTGGAACAGCTGATGGGCCAGTACGAACAGAAGGAGGGGAGGGCCGATCTGGGGGTTTCCGTCGGGGACCACGCCGCAGAGGTGCTGCTGCTGGCCACGCTCTACCTGGACGTCATCGAGAATCCCGCGGACTACCCCGGAACCGACCGCGTCGACGAGGAGGGACGTCACGAGCGCTACGTCTACGCCGCCGGGCTCATGGACAACGTGCTGCGCCACCTGAGCCGCTCGCGGATGCCGCTGCTGGAGGCGCAGGCCTACGCCGTGCTCGCGCGCATCCAGAGAGCCGTCGGGATGCACGAGGAAGCGCTGGGCAACGCGCTGGAGAGCCTGGGCGCCGTCCAGCGCGTCCGCTACCAGCTGCCCACCACCCAGTGGCGGGCCCGCTGGGTCGCCTCCCACGCCTCCACTTACGCCCTCGCGCTGGACCTCGCGACAGCCGATCCGGCCCTGGTCGGCGAGCTGCTGGAGATCATCCGCGCACAGTCCGTGCCCGTCGAGTCGGACGAACCGGGTGGCCGGCTGCGCGCGACGCTCGACGCGCTGGTCTCGAGTACCGGCCTGCCGCCCGGCCCCGGCCCCGGCGGGGCGGACGGGAAGGCCGCGTCGTCGCAGCCGCAGTCCTCCGACCCGTTGCTGACCGACCGGACCATCCTGGTGCGGCACGCCTCGTGGGTCGGCGGCGAGGAACCGGCCGCCGTCGATCTCGACGGCGAGCTCGCCACGATGTTTCCGGGCGGGTGGTACTGGAGTTGTGCGCGGGTCGGAGAGTTTGTCTACCACGCGGTGCGCACCCCGTCGGGCGACTGGCACGCGCAACGCACTCCGCACGCGGAATTCGCCGGACCCTACGAGGACTTGGTCATGCACCTGCCGGTCAGGCTGCCCGGAGCGCCCTCGCAGGCGAAGCGGCTGCCGGGCAGCGCCCTGATGCTCGCCGGCGCCGATGACCTGGTGGCGGGAGGGTCCCTGACCGCCGGCCAGGTGTGGTCGCGGATCTTCGACGGGCTCGGCGCCGCGATGCTCCCCGAGGTGCTGCGCGAAGCCCTGCGTACGGCCTCGGCGCCGGTCCCACTGGTTTTGGCCCCCACCGGCGCGCTGGCCCTCGTACCGGTCGGCGCGCTGACGCTCACGCCGCAGCGGCAGGTCCTGGACGCGGCGCAGCTGTCCTACCTGCCGTCGATCGCCCTGTTGTCCCAGCGGCGGCGGATCACCGTGCGGGACGCGGCGGTCGCGCGTCCCCCGAGGGACGGCACAGTGGCCCTGCCGCGGGGCGCAACGCCCGCCGCTCTCGCCGTCCTGGGACCCGACCTGCCCCCGCACCACCCCGCCCAGACGCTGCGGTACGCCGTGGCCACCGTGCCCGAGGACAGCGAGGTGGTCGCCGGTCCCCTGAGCAAGGCCGGATTCGCCTCCCTCATCGCCAGGGAGGGCATGGACGAGACCGTCCTCTACCTCGCCGGGCACGTGGCCGGCCCGACGCGGTCCGATCCCGGTGGCTCCGGTTTCAAGTTCAGCGACGGCCCCTTGGGGCTGCACGACCTGTACCGGACCGATGAGGGCGGGGTGCCCGTCTACCGGATGCCCGGTCGGGTGCTGCTCGCCGCCTGTGCGAGCCTCGGTGTGTACGGGCAGCCGGACAGCGGGTACGCCCCGTCCCTCCTGGACGTGCCCGAGTGGCTCGGGCTGGGCGCCGCGGTCGTCCACGGCGGCGCCCGGCACGTGTACTGCACGCTGTTCAAGCTCCTGGACTCCCCGACCGCGCAGCGGATCGATCTCCGCCTCGTCGAGGCCCTGCGCCACCACGCCGAACCGGCGGCGGCGCTGCGCGCCGTGCAGCGTGCGGAGCTGCAGCGGTGGCGCGACGGGCGCGGCTCGCTCCCGCTGGCGTTCCTCGCCTATGCGTACGTGGGACTGGGCGAGGGGCCGGGCAGGGAACCGCCGGCCGCTCCTGGGGCCCGTACGGATGCCCGGCGGCGGGGGCCGTCCGAGGAGCCGAGGAAGCCGGCGCGGCCCTCGCTGCCCGCCCGGTCCACCGCGCCGAGCGGTCCGGCCGTCCCGCCCCGGCCGCCGTCCCGCGTCGTGCACGAGCCGTTCATGATGATGGCCCGGCACGGCCTGGACGAGGAGGAGTTGGCCGATGTCCGCCACACGCGCTTCCATCCGGACGGACGGATCCGGTTCACGTCGTTCGACGGTGAGGTGCACGGTCCGATACCGGTCCGCGGAGCGTGGTGGACGAAGCAGACCCTCGACTTCGCGGCCTTGCGTTCGGCCTCGGAGACCGAGTGGCGGATCTTCGGCCTGAAGCTGTACGTGACCGATGCGCGGCTGGTGCTGGTGGCCGACGCACCGGATGCCGACGGCCGCCGGCTCGCGGGGCACATCCGCTATCCGTGGGCCAACTCGGTCGGATTCCGGCCCAAGCAGAGTTTCCTCAACGAGTGCGAGGTGGTGGTGGAGATCCAGCAGGACGGCGAGGACGGGAACGACATCTGCTACCGGCTCACCCTGCAGTTCGAGCGGGACACGGACAGCGGGGAGCTGGCCCGCCACCTGGTCCGCCGGCTGGCCGCGCACCACCTCGACCGCGGGATGCTCCCCGATTCCGTACGCCCGCAGTTCGAGGCCCTGCGCGACGCCCCGCCGTTGCCGCCCCCGAGGAAGGGCGAGCATGCGAGGTACTGGCCCGCGGCCTTCAAGCGCTATCCGTACGGCGCCGAGTACCTGCTCGGACGCCCGGTCGAGGACACCTGGCTCGGTCCCGGCCTGAGCCCGCCCCCGGAAGGGGAGACGAGATGACCCGGGGTCTGGCGGACCACGCGTCCCGTTGGCCCAGTCGGGGCCGGTTTCGGCGCGGCTGCGGCAACGTCCGAAACGGCCCGTCGGCGGCGGGTGAGGCTCTGACGGACGCGAACCACGGCTCGGCGGAGGTCTGTGCATGCCCGGTGCTCCCCGCGGCGGGCCGGCCGTCTACGTCGTCGCGGCGGTCGCGGGCTGCCTCGTCGGGCTGGTCGGCGCGAGCTTCCGCTGGTGCCTCGTACGGGCCCAGGAGCTGCACGGCTCACTGCTCAGCGCGTCGGAGCGCCTCGCTGGGCCCGGCTGGCTGATCCCGGTCCTCACCACGGCAGCCGGCGCCGCCGCCGCGTGCGCGGTGACCCGGCGGGTCCCCCTGGCCGCCGGCAGCGGGATCCAGGACGTCGAGGCCGTGTGGCGCGGCGAGCGGGAGCCGCAGCCCGTGTGGCTCCTGCCGGCCAAGTTCGCGGGCGGCCTGATCGCCATGGGCTCGGGCCTGGTGCTCGGCCGGGAAGGCCCGACGGTGCACATGGGTGCGGCGATCGGGGCGGAGGCGGGGCGGCGCACGCGGATGAGCGCGCCGGACATCACGCTGCTGCACACCTCGCTCGCCGGCGCCGGTCTCGCGGTGGCCTTCACGGCGCCGCTCGGCGGCGTGCTGTTCGTCTGCGAGGAGGTGACGAAGGTGGTCAGGGCGCGCCTGGTCCTCCTCACCCTCATCGGCACCGCCACGGCCGTCGGCTGCTCGCAGCTCCTGCTGGGCGACCGCCCCATCTTCCAGGTCCCGGCTCACCTGGCCGGCCCGCCCGTTGCGCTGCTGCCCGCCTTCCTCCTGTTCGGCGCGGCCACGGGAGTCCTCGGCGCGGCCTACAACCGGCTGGTCGTCGGATTCCTGGACCTCTCCGATCGCGTCACCCGGGTCGGACCGGTGGCCCGGGCGGCCCTGATCGGGGCCGTCGTGGGACTCCTGACCGGCATCGACCCGCTGCTGGGCAGCGGCGGGGACGAGCTGAGCGGGCGCCTGCTGGGCGGCGACCTGCCCGTGGGCACCGTACTCGCGGGGTATCTCGTGGTGCGGTTCCTGGCCGGGCCGCTCAGCTACGCGGCCGGTACCCCGGGCGGGCTGTTCGCTCCCCTGCTGGCGCTGGGAGCCCTGTGGGGGGCGCTCGTGCACGGCCTCGCGCTGCCCCTCCTCCCGGGCGGCGGCTCCGGTGCCGTGCCCTTCGCGATCGTCGGCATGGCCGCGTTGTTCTCCGCGGCCGTCCGCGCGCCCGTGACGGGCGTCACGCTCGTCGTCGAGATGACGGGGAGCACCTCGCTGGTCGTTCCGCTGTTCGCGGCCTGCTTCGCCGCGACGCTGACCGCCGACCGGATGGGGAGCATGCCGATCTACGACAGCCTCCGGCTGCGCATGGCGAAATCCTGAGGCCAGCACCAGGGACCAGCCCACAGCCCACGAGTCCCGCGGGGCCCGCGTGACTCCGGTCACTTCAAGTGGCTGATGGGACATGACTTCCGGAGCGGGGGGCATGCGCGGTGATTGCCAGAGCGCCGCGGAATTCGCCGCGGTGGCGAAACCGGAGGTACAGCGCGTCGTGTCGGAGCAAAAGACCATCTACACAGCCGGGACATGGCGGTCCGCGGCCTCGGGGGCCACCAGGGAGATCCTGGATCCCGTGGACGCCACCGTCCTCGCCGTGGTTGCCGAGGGCGCCGCCGCCGACACGGACGCGGCGGTGAGCGCCGCACGGGCCGCGTTCGACGACGGGCAGTGGCCGGGCACCCCGGTCGCCGAGCGTGCGGCACTGCTGCGCCGCACGGCCGACCTGCTCCAGCGCGACCGCGAGCGCATCGGCCTGCTGGAAAGCCGTGACGCGGGCAAGACGCTCGAAGAGGGCCGCGTGGACGTCGACTGCGTCAGCGACGCCTTCCGCTACTTCGCCGGCCTCGTCACCGAGGAGAGCGCGGGCCGGGTCGTGGACGCCGGCTCCCCTGACATCCACAGCGTCGTCGTGCACGAGCCGGTCGGGGTGTGCGCCCTGATCACCCCGTGGAACTACCCGCTGCTCCAGGCCAGCTGGAAGATCGCACCGGCCCTCGCGGCGGGCAACACCTTCGTGATCAAGCCGAGCGAGATCACCCCGCTGACCACGGTGGCTCTCATCGAGCTGCTGGCGGAGGCGGGCCTGCCCGCCGGGGTCGCCAATCTGGTCACCGGGGCGGGCGATCCGGTCGGGGCCCGCCTCGCCGCCCATCCCGACGTCGACCTGGTCTCCTTCACCGGCGGACTGGCAAGCGGTACGAAGGTCATGCGCGCGGCCGCCGACACGGTCAAGAAGGTCGCCCTCGAACTCGGCGGCAAGAACCCCAACGTCGTCTTCGCCGACGCGTGCGCGACCGCGGACGGTTTCGACACCGCCGTGGACCAGGCCCTCAACGCCGCCTTCATGCACAGCGGCCAGGTCTGCTCGGCCGGCTCCCGCCTGATCGTCGAAGAGTCCGTGCGCGAACGCTTCGTCGCCGAACTCGCCCGCCGCGCCGAGAAGATCCGCATCGGCCGCGGCACCGACCCGGGTGTCGAATGCGGTCCGCTGGTCTCCGCCGCCCAGCTGGCGCGGACCGAGTCCTACGTCGCCTCCGCGCTCTCCGAGGGCGCCGTACTGCGCGCCGGGGGAGAACGGCCCGCAGGCGCCGGCTACTTCTACCGGCCCACCGTCCTCGACCGCTGCCACCGCGGTATGCGCGTGGTGCGCGAGGAGGTCTTCGGACCGGTCCTGACCGTCGAGACCTTCCGCACCGAGGAGGAGGCCGTCGCACTCGCCAACGACACCGAGTACGGCCTCGCCGGCGCCGTCTGGACGGCGGACGGGGACCGCGCCCGCCGGGTGGCGGGCCGGCTCCGCCACGGCACCGTCTGGATCAACGACTTCCACCCGTACCTGCCGCAGGCCGAGTGGGGCGGCTTCGGGAAGTCCGGCATCGGACGGGAGCTCGGCCCGTCGGGCCTGGCCGAGTACCGGGAGACCAAGCACGTGTACGAGAACCTCGCACCGCGCCCCGTGCGCTGGTTCGCGGGCTGACGGGGGCAGGAGAGACATGACCACGGCCATCAAGCACCACCGGAACCAGAAACAGATCCACGAGCGGGAATTCGACTACGTCGTCGTCGGCGGTGGCACCGCCGGCTCGGTGATCGCTTCCCGACTGACCGAGGACCCCGACGTCACCGTCGCCGTCATCGAGGGCGGACCCAGCGACGTCGACCGCCCCGACGTGCTCACCCTGCGCCGCTGGCTGGGCCTGCTCGGCGGCGAGCTCGACTACGACTACCCCACCACCGAGCAGCCGCGCGGCAACTCGCACATCCGGCACAGCCGGGCCCGTGTCCTGGGCGGCTGCTCCTCGCACAACACCCTCATCTCCTTCAAGCCGCTCCCCTCCGACTGGGACGAGTGGTCTCAGGCGGGCGCCGAGGGCTGGCACGCCGCCGCCATGGACCCGTACTTCGACCGGCTCCTCAACAACATCGTGCCGGTCGACGAGGCGGACCGTAACGCCATCGCCCGCGACTTCGTGGACGCGGCGCAGGGCGCGCTGGGGGTGCCCCTCGTCGAGGGCTTCAACCGGAAGCCGTTCCACGAGGGCGTCGGATTCTTCGACCTCGCCTACCACCCCGAGGACAACAAGCGGTCGTCGGCCTCGGTCGCGTACCTCCATCCGGTCATGGACGACCGGCCCAACCTGACGATCCTGCTGGAGACCTGGGCGTACCGCCTGGAGCTGGACGGCACCAGGGCGCGCGGCGTCCACGTCCGTGCCGCGGACGGCACGCAGTCGCTGATCACCGCCCGCCGAGAGGTGGTGGTGTGCGCGGGCGCCGTGGACACCCCGCGCCTGCTGCTGCACTCCGGCATAGGCCCCCGGGAGGACCTGGAGGCCCTCGGCATACCCCCGGTGCACGATCTGCCCGGTGTCGGCGAGAACCTCCTCGACCACCCGGAGTCCGTGATCGTCTGGGAGACGGACGGCCCGATCCCCGAGAACTCGGCGATGGACAGCGACGCGGGACTGTTCGTCCGGCGCGACCCGGACTCGCCCGGGCCCGACCTGATGTTCCACTTCTACCAGATCCCGTTCACCGACAACCCGGAGCGGATCGGCTACGAACGCCCCGCGCACGGCGTCTCGTTGACCCCCAACATCCCCAAGCCGCGCAGCCGCGGCCGCCTCTACCTCACCAGCGCCGACCCCGAGGTCAAACCCGCCCTCGACTTCCGTTACTTCACGGACGAGGACGACTACGACGGCCGGACGCTGGTGGACGGCATCAAGCTGGCCCGCGAGATCGCCGCGACGGAGCCGCTGGCCGGATGGCTGAAGCGCGAGGTGTGCCCGGGCCCGGAGATCACCGACGACGAGGCACTGAGCGCGTACGCCCGCTCGGTGGCGCACACCGTCTACCACCCGGCCGGCACCTGCAAGATGGGCGCCGCCGACGACGAAAGGGCTGTTGTGGGACCGGACTTGAAGGTGCGGGGCCTCGACGGCATCCGCATCGCGGATGCCTCCGTCTTCCCGACGATGCCCGCGGTCAACCCGATGATCGGAGTGCTCATGGTCGGCGAGAAGGCCGCCGAGTTGCTGGGAGGTGAGGTCCGGTGACCGCGGTCCATACCGGCCCCGCCGCCCCGGGTGCGGGCGGCGGCTCCGACGCCGACGGCACTCCCGTCTTCTCCGTCCAGGGCCTGTGGAAGGTCTTCGGCCCGGCTCGCAAGGCCGCCCGCGTGCCGGACTCCGAGCACGCCGCGCTGCCCGCCGCCGAACTGCGCGAGCGGACCGGCTGCACCGCCGCCGTCCGCGACGTCTCCTTCGACGTGCGCAAGGGGGAGGTCTTCGTCGTCATGGGCCTGTCCGGCTCGGGCAAGTCCACGCTGGTGCGCTGCCTGACCCGGCTGATCGAGCCCACGGCCGGATCGCTCGCCATCGACGGCGAGGACGTCCTCGCCATGGACCCGGCCCGGCTGCGAGACCTGCGCCGCCACCGCGCCGCCATGGTCTTCCAGCACTTCGGCCTGCTGCCGCACCGCACCGTCCTCGACAACGTGGCCTACGGTCTGGAGATCCAGGGCATGAGCCGGCCCGACCGGCGCGCCAAGGCGGCCGAGATGATCACCAAGGTCGGCCTCGAAGGCCTCGGCGACCGCCGGCCCGGCCAGCTGTCCGGCGGTCAGCAGCAGCGGGTCGGCCTCGCGCGCGCCCTGGCGGCCGACCCGGAAGTGCTGCTGTTCGACGAGCCGTTCAGCGCGCTCGATCCGCTGATCCGCCGCGAGATGCAGGACGAGGTGGCCCGGCTCCACCACGAGGAGGGCCGCACGATGGTCTTCATCACCCACGACCTGTCCGAGGCGCTGCGCCTGGGCGACCGGATCGCGCTGATGCGCGACGGCCGGATCGTGCAGCTCGGCACCCCCGAGGAGATCGTGGGCTCGCCCGCCGACGACTACGTACGGGACTTCGTCCGCGACGTGCCGCGCGAGCAGGTGCTCACCGTACGCAGCGCGATGCGCCCCGCGACGGCCGACGAGGCCGGCCAGGGCCCCGCCCTCACCCCCGCCACCACTGTGGTGGACGCCATCGAGGCCGTCGCCCGCAACGGCGGTCCGGCGCGGATCGTCGACGACGGCCGGTGCCTGGGCGTCGTCGACGACGCGGGGCTGCTCGCGGTGGTGGCCGGCCTGCCGGCCGGGACCGGGCGGGGGGTGGCGGCATGACGCGCCGAGCCCACTGCGCCGGCACCGGGAGGCGGTGCGGATGACCGCGACCACCACACCCGTACGGGACCCCGGCGAGCAGGACCGGTCCAGACGACCGGTCCGCCCGGACGCGGGCGGACCGTCCGCCCGCCCGAGGTCCGTGGCCGCCGGGTCGCCCGGCAGCCGCCTGAAGGCCCTCCTGCTCCACAGCCTCGCCGGCCGCAAGGTCCTGCCCCTCGCCGTCGCCGCCGCGGTGCTGCTCCCGCTCGCGATGGCCTTCCCGGGCGCCGGCGGCTGGCCGGCCGCCCTCGCCGTCGACCTCTCCGGGCCGCTCGGACGGGCCGGGGACTGGATCATCGACAACCGGGACGGGCACCCGCTCTTCCTCTACTTCTTCGGGCACGTCAGCAACGCCGTGGTGGTGTCCGTCCGCGCGGTGTACGTCGTCCTGCTCGCCGCGGGCTGGATCGGCGTCACCGCCCTGGCGGGCCTCGTCGCCCTGCGGCTGGCGGGCGTCCGGCTCGCCGTCACCTGTGTGGCCGCCTTCGCCGCGTGCGGGCTGCTCGGCATGTGGGTGCCGACGATGCAGACCCTCGCCCTGATGCTCGTGGCCGTCGCCGTCTCCGTTGCGGTCGGCGCGCTCCTCGGCCTCGCCGCCGGGTTGTCGCCGCGGGCCGACCGCGCGCTGCGCCCGGTCCTCGACACCATGCAGGTGCTCCCCGCCTTCGCGTACCTCCTGCCGATGGTGCTGGTCTTCGGCATCGGGGTACCCGCCGCCGTGCTCGCCACGGTGGTGTACGCGGCCCCGCCGATGGCCCGTCTCACGGCGCTGGGCCTGCGCGAGGCCGACGCCGGGGTGCTGGAGGCCGCGGCCTCGCTCGGCGCGACCGGGCGCCAGCGCCTGCTCACCGCGCGGCTCCCGCTGGCCCGCCGCCAGCTCCTGCTCGGTGTCAACCAGACGGTCATGATGGCCCTGTCGATGGCCGTCATCGCCTCCGTGATCGGCGCGGGCGGCCTCGGCGACCGGGTCTACCAGGCCCTCGCCTCGGTCGACGTCGGCGCGGCGCTCGCCGCCGGCGTCCCCATCGTGCTGCTCGCCGTGGTCCTCGACCGGACCACCGAAGCGGCGGGCACCCGGCTGGGCGTCCCGCCGGCGCCGCTGGCGGAACAGCCCCTGCTGCGCAGGGTGTTCGCGGGCTGGTACGGCCGCCTGCTCACCGTCCTCGCGGCCGTCGCCGCGGCGGTCGCCGGCCGGATGGCGGGCACCTCCTTGTGGCCCGAGGCCTGGACCGTTCCGATCGCGGAGCCCGTCAACCGGGCGGTCGCCTGGATGACCGGCCACCTCTACTCCGGGGTACCCGTGGTCGGCGGCACCGCCGACTGGGCGGCCCGGTTCACCGGCTGGGTCCTCGACCCGCTGCGCTCCGGACTGCAGGCCGCGCCCTGGTGGCTGCTCCTGCTCCTGGTCGCCGCGCTGGGCCTGCTCGTCGGCACCTGGCGCACCGCGCTGACCGCCGTACTCGCACTGGCCGCCATCGGCGTCCTCGGTGTGTGGGAACCGTCCCTCGACACGCTCTCGCAGGTGCTGGCCGCCGTTGCCGTCACCCTCGTCCTCGGTTTCGCGATCGGCATCGGCGCCGCCCGCAGCGCCCGCGCCCAGCGGCTGCTGCGTCCGGTGCTCGACGTGTGCCAGACCATGCCCCAGTTCGTCTACCTCATCCCGGTGGTCGCCCTGTTCGGCGTGGGCCGCGCTCCGGCGGCGGCCGCCGCCGTCGTGTACGCGCTCCCCGCGGTGGTCCGCATCACCACCGAGGGGCTGCGCGAGGTGAACCCGGCGGCCATGGAGTCGGCCCGCTCGCTGGGTGCCACCGGGTCGCAGCAGCTTCGGCAGGTCCAACTGCCGCTGGCCCGGCACGCGTTGCTGCTGGCCGTCAACCAGGCGGTGGTGCTGGTACTCGCCGTCGTCATCATCGGCGGCCTGGTCGGCGGCGGCGCGCTCGGTTACGACGTCGTCCTCGGCCTCGCCCAGGGCGATCTGGCCACCGGCCTGGTCGCCGGCGCCGCGATCGTCTGCCTCGGCCTGATGCTCGACCGCGTCACCCAGCCCGCGAAGGAGGTCTGACATGCCGATCCGACACCACGAAACCGGCCGCCGGGGCCGACGGGTCGCCGCCGCGCTCCCCGCCGCACTCGCCGCCGGTACGGCCCTCGCCGTGCTCACCGGCTGCGGCGCGGCGGACATGACCCGGCAGACCTCCCCGTACGCCGCCGCGCAGGGCGCGAAGACCGTCACCCTGTCCGTCCAGTCCTGGGTCGGCGCCCAGGCGAACACCGCCGTCGCCGCCTATCTGCTCGAACACGAGCTGGGCTACCGCGTCGACACCGTCCAGGTGGACGAGGTCCCCGCCTGGGACGCGCTCAGCCAGGGCCGGGTCGACGCGATCCTGGAGGACTGGGGCCACCCGGAGCAGGAGAAGCGGTACGTCGAGGACAAGAAGACCACCACGCCGGGCGGCGACCTGGGCGTGACCGGCCACATCGGCTGGTACGTCCCGACGTACTTCGCCGAGGCCCATCCCGACGTGACGGACTGGAAGAACCTCGACAAGTACGCCGACCAGCTGCGCACCGCCGAGAGCCGCGGCAAGGGCCAGCTGATGGACGGCTCCCCGTCGTACGTCACGAACGACAAGGCACTGGTGAAGAACCTGGACCTGGACTTCGAGGTCGTCTTCGCCGGCTCCGAGGCCGCGCAGATCACCCAGATCAGGCAGTTCGCGAAGGAGCACAAGCCCTTCCTCACCTACTGGTACAAGCCGCAGTGGCTGTTCGAGCGGGTCCCGATGACGGAGGTGAAGCTGCCCGAGTACCAGGAGGGCTGCGACGCCGACCCGCAGAAGGTGGCCTGCGCCTATCCCCACACGCCGCTGCAGAAGTACCTGAACACGCGCTTCGCGGAGGCGGGCGGGAAGGCCGCCGCGTTCCTGAAGAAGTTCCACTGGACCGTGGAGGAGCAGAACGAGGTGGCCTTGATGATCGCCGAGGAGAAGCTGCCGCCGGAGCAGGCGGCGAAGAAGTGGGTGGAGCGCAACGAGCAGGTGTGGAAGCCGTGGGTGCGCTGAGGCGCTTCCCGCACTGACGCGCGCCGAGGCCGCCGCATCCCCCCTCGGGTGCGACGGCCTCGGTGCTTCGACGGGCGGGTCCGCCTACTGCTCGGACACCTTCAGCAGCTTGTTCGGTGTTCCGCTGCTCGGGTTGGTGATCTTCCCTGCGGTCGCCCCCGCGGTCAGGGCCTGGGCGACCTGTGCGGGCGTCGCGTCCTTGTGCCCGGCCAGGTAGAGCGCCGCCGCGCCGACCACGTGCGGGGTCGCCATGGAGGTGCCGGAGATGGTCTTCGTACCGGTGTCACTGTCGTTCCAGGCGGAGGTGATGTCCGTTCCCGGCGCGTAGATGTCCACGACCGAACCGAAGTTGGAGAACGAGGACTGGGAGTCGTCGGCCGCGCTGGAGGCCACCGTAACGGCCTCCGTGACCCGCGAGGGAGAACCCTGTCCGGCGTCGGAGGACTCGTTGCCCGCCGCGACGGCGAAGGTGACACCGGAGGCTATCGACCGGCGCACCGCCTCGTCGAGCGCCTCGTCGGCGCCGCCGCCGAGGCTCATGTTGGCCACCGAGGGTCCGGTGTGATGCTGCGTCACCCAGTCGATGCCCGCCACGACCTGCTCGGTGGTGCCCGAGCCGTTGTCGTCGAGCACCCGGACGGCGACGACCTTGGCCTTCTTCGCCACCCCGTGGGAGGTGCCCGCTATGGTCCCGGCGACGTGCGTCCCGTGCCCGTTGCCGTCGTCGGCGCTCTGGTCGTTGTCGACGGCGTCGAACCCGTGCTGGGCCCGGCCGCCGAAGTCCTTGTGGCTGATCCGTACGCCGGTGTCGATGACGTAGGCCGTGACGCCCTCGCCGCCCGCGTCGGGGTACGTGTACTTCTTGTCCCCCGCGGTCTCCTTCTGGTCGATGCGGTCGAGACCCCAGGACGGGGGGTTGTCCTGGGTGCTGTTGATGGAGAACTTCTTGTTCTGGACGACCTTGCCCACGGCCGGGTCGGCGGCGAGCCGCTTGGCGCCGGTCTCCGAAAGGCCGGACGCGGAGAAGCCGTTGACCGCGGACGTGTAGGTCCGCTTCAGCTCGCCGCCGTACTTCTTGGCGAGGGCCTGCTTGTCGGCGTTCTTGTCGAGGATGACGATGTAGCTGCCGCTGAGCGCTCCGGGTGCGCCCAGCCCGTACACCGTTCCCTCGGCCGGAGCACTCGCGCCGGCGAAGGGGGACAGCATCATGCAGACACCGGTTGCAGTGGCGACTCCCGTGGCCACTGCAAGAATCCGGAAGCCTCGCGAACCGGTGCGTGCGTGCTTGTGAGTTGACATGAAGAGAGTGCTCCTCGTGGTGACGTGTGGGGCGTCAAAGCGTGTTGCGTGACCCCGCCGGACCCGGAAGATCTCCGGGGGTCAGTTCGAAACCCTGACCGATTACCGGAGTTGATTCAAGGGCGCCCCGGGCGTCAGCGTTATTCAACAAGCTTTCTTAAAGAGACCTCCCCGCGGGCCCCGCAGAATGACCACACTCTTCGAACTACCCACACATGGCACACACTTGTCGATGCATTAGCGAACACGGCGTCATGGGCGTAGATCACCCGGCATCTGACACTCGCCGAGTAGGCTCCGTTCGTACTCCTCAGGGCTCGCAGCTTCACCGGCAGCTGCGATGAGCTCCTCGTACCG
>NZ_JBEZLW010000059.1:0-36062 GCF_040652395.1 Streptomyces sp. NPDC048269 | reverse complement strand
GGGAAACCCCCAGCCCCACCCTGATCCGGAGTAAGCGGCTCCCGACAACCCGAAGCCCCCGCCACCCCCTCTGATGCCGCTCCGCTGGGGTCCTGCCGCCGGCGAACCGCCAGCACCTCCCCTGATGCTGAGTGAGTGGCACCCGCCCCTCCGAAGCCCGCCCCCCTTCCCCGACGCCGAGCAAGTGGCTCCCGCCCCCCGAAGCCACCGCCCCACGTCCCTGCCACCGCCTCGCCGCAGTCCCGCCCTCCGAAGCCACCGCCCCACTCCCCCGACGCCGAGGGAGTGGCTCCCGCGGCCCGAAGCCCCGGAGAACGTCCCTGATCCGCCAGCCGAAGCCCGACTCCCGGAGCCCCGGACGGGCAACCGGATCGGCCTCCCGGCTCCCGCCCCGAAGCCCCGCCCCACCCACCCAGCCCCCGTCGGCACCCCCACTCCCCACTCCCTACTCCCCGCTCCCGCTCCCGCTCCCGCTCCTACGCCCCGCCCACAGCCCCTCCCGCGTCAGCCCCAGCAGGTCGATCGCGTTGCCGCGGACGATGCGGTCGATCACGTCCGGGGGCAGGTGGCCCATCTGGGACTCGCCGACCTCGCGGGACTTCGGCCAGGTGGAATCCGAGTGGGGGTAGTCCGTCTCGTAGAGGACGTTGGCGACGCCGATCGAGTCCAGGTTCTTCAGGCCGAAGGCGTCGTCGAAGAAGCAGCCGAAGAC
Organism: Streptomyces sp. NPDC048269; assembly: GCF_040652395.1. Lineage (NCBI taxonomy): Bacteria > Bacillati > Actinomycetota > Actinomycetes > Kitasatosporales > Streptomycetaceae > Streptomyces > Streptomyces sp. NPDC048269. The sequence goes on along the minus strand of NZ_JBEZLW010000059.1, from coordinate 35,350 downwards.
GTGCTCCGCGAAGAGTTCCGACGGCGGGCGGTGGACCTTGTCGGCCACCCCGCCCCAGCCGCGGTTCTCCTCCCAGACCACGTTCGCGCGCTCCAGGATGTACGGGATCCAGCCGATCTGGCCCTCCGCGTACATGATCTTCAGGTTGGGGAAGCGTTCGAACTTGCCGCTCATCAGCCAGTCGACCATCGAGAAGCAGCAGTTGGCGAAGGTGATGGTGGAGCCGACCGCCGGCGGGGCGTCCGCCGAGGTGGACGGCATGCGGGACGAGGAGCCGATGTGCATGGCGATGACCGTGCCGGTCTCGTCGCACGCCTGGAGGAAGGGGTCCCAGTCGTCCGTGTGGATGGACGGGAGGCCCAGGTGCGGGGGTATCTCCGAGAAGGCGACGGCCCGGACGCCGCGCGCCGCGTTGCGGCGGACCTCGGCGGCGGCGAGGCGCGCGTCCCACAAGGGGATGAGGGTCAGGGGGATGAGGCGGCCGCGGGCGTCCGGACCGCACCACTCCTCCACCATCCAGTCGTTGTAGGCCCGCACTCCCAGCAGCCCCAGCTCACGGTCGGCGGCCTCGGTGAAGGTCTGGCCGCAGAAGCGCGGGAAGGTCGGGAAGCAGAGCGCCGACTGGACGTGGTTGACGTCCATGTCCGCGAGGCGGTCGGGAACCGAGAACGACCCCGGGCGCATCTGCTCGTAGGTGATGACTTCCAGTTTGATCTCGTCGCGGTCGTATCCGACAGCCGTGTCGAGGCGGGTGAGCGGCCGGTGCAGGTCCTCGTACACCCACCAGTCGCCGATCGGGCCGTCGTCGCCCTTGGCCCCCATGACCGGGGCGAACTTGCCGCCGAGGAAGGTCATTTCCTTCAAGGGGGCACGGACGACCCGAGGGCCGGTGTCCTTGTACTTGGACGGGAGCCGGTCCCGCCAGACGTGGGGGGGCTCAACCGTGTGGTCGTCCACCGAGATGATCTTCGGGAAGGTCTCCATGACCCATACGGTAGCGCTCATCTGACGAACCGTCAGCTAGTTGGGAGCCGATCGGCCCGGGACGGGCTGACGTGTACGTGCGAGACAGGGCAGACTGACCATTACACCGACGGAAGGCAGGGGGACGACAGATGGACGGCGTACCGGCCATCCCGCGCCCGAGGAACCCGCGGAACCACCCCGAGGCATCCCGGCCCACCCGCAGGAAAGCGGCCTCCGCGGGCGCCCCCGCGGGCCCGGCCGCCCTCGCGAAACCGGCCACCACACCCCCGGACGGCACCGCCGCGCATCCGGCCGCCTTCGCGGAGCCGGCCGGCCCTTCCACCGGGTCCCGCTTCGCCGTCCTCGGCCCCATCCGCGCCTGGCGCGGCGCCGAGGCCCTGCCCTCCGGCACTCCCCAGCAGCGCGCCCTGCTCGCCACGCTCCTGCTGCGCGACGGCCGCACCGCCACCGCGCCCGAACTCATCGACGCCATCTGGGGCGAGGACCCGCCGCAGCAGGCCCTCGCCACCATCCGGACGTACGCCTCCCGCCTGCGCAAGGTCCTCGACCCCGGGCTGCTCGTCAGCGAGTCCGGCGGGTACGCCATCCGGCTGCGCTCCACCGCCACCCTCGACCTCGGTGTCGCCCGCAGCCTCGTCGCCGACGCCGAGACGGCCCGTGAAGCCGGTGACCGCGCCCTCGCCCGTACGCTGCTGGCCCGCGCCCTGGACCTGTGGGACGGCGAACCCCTCGCCGGAGTCCCCGGCCCCGCGGCCGCCAACGAGCGCACCCGGCTCGCCGAGTGGCACCTGCAACTGCTGGAGACCCGACTCGACCTCGACCTGGAGGTCGGCCACCACGCCGAGGCCGTCTCCGAGCTCACCGCGCTCACCGCCGCCCACCCGCTGCGCGAGCGCCTGCGCGAGCTGCTCATGCTCGCCCTCTACCGCAGTGGCCGGCAGGCCGAGGCCCTCGCCGTCTACGCCGACACCCGCCGGCTCCTCGCCGACGAGCTGGGCGTCGACCCGCGCCCCGAACTGTCCGCCCTCCAGCAGCGCATCCTCAACGCCGACGCGGACCTCGCCCGCGCCGAGGACCCGGCCCCGGCGGCTGCCGCCGCCCACGTGCGGCCGGCCCAGTTGCCCGCCACCGTGCCCGACTTCACCGGCCGCACCAGCTTCGTCGACGAACTCGGCGCCATCCTCTCCGGCGGCGCCGAGGGCCAGGTCATGGCCGTCTCCGCGCTCGCCGGCATCGGCGGCGTCGGCAAGACCACCCTCGCCGTGCACGTCGCGCACGCCGCCCGCCCGCACTTCCCGGACGGCCAGCTCTACGTCGACCTCCAGGGCACCGAGGCCCGCCCCGCCGAACCGGAAGCCGTCCTCGGCTCGTTCCTGCGCGCCCTGGGCACCCCCGACACCGCCATCCCCGACTCCCCCGCCGACCGGGCCGCGCTCTACCGCTCCACCCTCGACGGCCGCCGGGTCCTGGTCCTGCTCGACAACGCCCGCGACGCCGCCCAGGTCCGCCCGCTGCTTCCGGGAACCGCCGGCTGCGCCGCCCTGGTCACCAGCCGGGTCCGCATGGCGGGCCTCGCCGGGGCCCATCTCGTCGACCTCGACGTGATGAGCCCCGAGGAGGCCCTCCAGCTGTTCACCCGAATCGTCGGCGAGGAACGCGTACGCGCCGAGCGCCAGGCCGCCCTCGACGTCGTCGGCGCCTGCGGCTTCCTGCCGCTCGCCATCCGCATCGCCGCCTCCCGCCTGGCGGCCCGCCGCACCTGGACCGTGTCCGTACTCGCCGCCAAGCTGGCCGACGAGCGCCGCCGCCTCGACGAGCTCCAGACCGGCGACCTCGCCGTCAAAGCCACCTTCGAGCTCGGCTACGGCCAGCTGGAGCCCGCCCAGAAGCGCGCCTTCCGCCTCCTCGGCCTCGCCGACGGCCCCGACATCTCCCTCTCGGCGGCAGCCGCCGTACTGGACCTGCCGGAGCACGACACCGAGGACCTCCTGGAAGCCTTGGTCGACTGTTCCCTCCTCGAATCCGCCGCCCCCGGCCGCTACCGCTTCCACGACCTCGTACGCCTCTACGCGCGTGCGTGCGCCGACCGCGACGAGCAGCCGCCGGGCGGCCGCGACGCCGCCCTGGACCGGCTCCTGGACTTCTACCTGGCCACCGCCTCCGGGGTGTACGCCCTGGAACGCCCCGGTGACCGCCTCCCCGCGCACCTGTCCGACACCAACTACCCCGGGCTGGTCTTCGGCGAGCCGCGCGCCGCCCTGGACTGGCTGTACGCCGAGGCCGACCCACTGCTGGCGTGCGTACGGCAGGCCGCCGCGCGCACCGACGAGACCGAGGTCCTGCGCCGGGCCGTGGACCTGCTGTGGGCGGCCAAGGACCTCGCCGAGTCGGGGGCCAACTCCAAGCAGTACGAGTCGGCCGCCATGGCCCTGCGCGACGCCGCCCGCGCCGCGGGGGACCCGCGCTCCGAGGGGCGGGCCCGTACCACCCTCACCATGGTCCACCTCTTCACCGGCCGTTTCACCGAGGCCGACGACGAGGCCCGCCAGGCCACGGCGCTCGCCCGCGAGGCCGCAGACCCGCTGCCCAGCTGCTGGGCGCCCAACGACCGCGGGATCATCGCCCTCTACCAGGGCCGGCACGCGGACGGCGAGCGGTACCTGCTGGAGGCCATCGAGAACTTCCGCGCCGACGGCAACAACGTCGGCGAGGCCAGCGCGCTGTGCAACCTCTCCCGCATCCACGTGGAGCTGGGCCGCCTCGTCAGCGCGATAGACCTCGCCGAGCAGGGCATCGCCATCTACGACCGGATGGGGCTGACCCTGCGCCTGGCGAACGGCCGCTACGCGCTCGGCATCGCCCTCACCCAGGCGGGCCGGCTCGGCGAGGCGCTGGCGCAGCTCGCCGAGGCGCTGTCGCTGTTCCACGACAACCGCCAGCCGCTGTGGGAGGGCGTGACCCACTTCCGGCTCGCCGAGGCCCATCTGGCCGCGCGCCGCCCGACGTTGGCCGCCTCGCACGCCGAGCAGGCCATCGCGCTGCGCGGGATCGGCGGCGAGTGGCGGCGGGCGACCGTGCTGACGGTGCTGGGCAAGGCGCTGCGGCAGCTGGGGCAGACGGACCGGGCGCGGGCGTGCTGGCGGGACGCGGAGGCGGTGTTCACGCAGCTGGGATCGGCGGAACTGGCCGAGGTGCAGGCCCTGCTGGCCTCGGAGATCGCGGCCTGAGCCATGGGTACGGGCACGGGCACGCCACGGCTGCGGGCACGAGGAACGAGGAACGAGTGAAGGCGTGAACGAGATGATCGCCGTCCCGCCGGGACGGGTGACACTGTCCGACCGGCGGACACAGCGCAGCTGGACGGTCGAGGTCCTGCCGTACCGGCTGGCGGCGTTCCCGGTCACCCAGGCGTTGTACGCGCAGGTCACGGGGCAGTGGCCGGGCACCGCGCGGGGCGGCCGGCTGCCCGTCGAGGGCGTTTCCTGGTGGGAGGCGGTCCGGTTCTGCAATGCCCTGTCCCTGCGGGACGGGTTCGCGCCGGCCTACCGGCTCGACGTAGCGGGCGAGGGCGTCGAGTGGGACGCGTCCGCCGACGGGTACCGGCTGCCGACCGAAGCCGAGTGGCAGCACGCCTGCCGGGCCGGTACCACCGGACCGCACTACGGGCCGCTCGACGAGATCGCCTGGTACCGGGGCAACTCTCAGGAGCGCCTGCACGAGGTGGGCGGCAAGCTGCCCAACGCGTGGGGCTTCCACGACATGCTCGGCAACGTGTGGGACTGGTGCTGGGACGTCTACGACCCCGAGGTCTACGGCACCTACCGGGTGCTGCGCGGCGGCGGCTGGTTCGACGAGCACTGGAGCTGCCGGGCCTCGGCACGGCGCCGCAGCCACCCGACGTTCCGGGTGGACGACGTGGGCTTCCGCCTTGCGCGGTCCGCCGGGCGCTGACCTGCGGCGGAGCCGGGCGGCATGCGATGAATGAGGCGTTCATCGTTCGTTTATCGCCCCACGACAGTATTAGTGCATCGACCCGGCGCGTCGGGGGGCATCCGGGTCGGTCGGAGGACTACCCGTTCGGCGATCCTCGGGGGAATCGCCGAACGGGCCCGACCCATCCATCAGGAGATTCGATGACGACGAACGAGAACATCCTGCCGACCGATGGCGACCTCAAGCCGATGGACAACCACGCCTCGGGCGTCGAGATCAAGCCGCTGGAGAGCCCTGCACCGGGCGTCGACGTCAAGCCGATGGACAACCACGCCTCCGGCATCGAGATCAAGCCGCTCGACAACCACGCCTCGGGCGAGGACATCGTGACGCTGGACAACCACGCTTCCGGTCCGCGCCCGTAAGACGCCCCGCGGGGGATACGGGGACGGTCCCACGGGGGATACGGGGGGCCGTCCCGCGGGGAGATCGCCGTGGATCGGGGGACCACGGGGGTCACGGGGGGAGCACAACCGATGAACGGCGGCCGCGGTGGCCCGGAGGGGGAGCCACCGCGGCCGCCGCACGCGTGTGTCCGGCTGCCCGCGTGCCCCTACGCTGGGTGTGTGTTCACCACCCACGGGCCGAGTGTCCGCGAACTCGCCGTGCAGGGCCTCTCTTCCGTCGAGCGGGGCTACGACCTGCTGGCGCCGAAGTTCGACCACACGCCGTTCCGCACCCCGGACCGGATGCTCGACGCCGTCGAGGAGACCCTCGCCCATCACGAGGGCTCCTTCGGCGCCGGGCTTGACCTGTGCTGCGGCACGGGAGCCGCGATCGGGATGCTGCGGCGGCTGTGCCGGGACCGCGTCACCGGGGTGGACCTGAGCGCGGGCATGCTGGCCGAGGCCGCGCGGACGTACGCGGATGAACGCGTGGACTTCGTACGGGCCGATGCGCGGGCCCTGCCGCCCGCGCTCGGGGACTCCTACGACCTGGCCGTGAGCTTCGGGGCCTTCGGCCACTTCCTCCCGGCCGAGCGGCCCGCCCTCTTCTCCGCGGTCCACTCCGCGCTGCGCGAGGGCGGGGTCTTCGCCTTCCCGATCGGCGCCCCGATCCCGCCGACTTCACCGCTGTGGTGGGCGGTGGCCGGGTTCGACGCGGTGATGCGAGTGCGCAACGCGGTGTGGCGGCCGCCCTTCGTCATGTACTACCGGACCTTCCCGCTGAGCGGGGTCCGCGCCGACCTGCGGGCAGCCGGCTTCACCGTGGAGACCGTGCCGCTGGACCACTTCGGACGCACCCCCCAGGGCGCGCCCCGCTGGCGCCTGGTCCTGGCCCGGCGCGGCGTCAGCGCGACCGCAGCTCGCGCTTGAGGACCTTGCCGCTCGCGTTGCGCGGCAGTTCGGTGACGAACTCCACCGCGCGCGGCACCTTGTAGTTGGCCATCTCCCGCCGGGACCAGGCGATCAGGTCGTCGGCGGTGAGGGTGGAGCCGGGTCGGCGGACCGCGTACGCCTTGCCGACCTCGCCGAGCCGCGGGTCCGGGACGCCGACCACGGCCACGTCCGCGATGTCCGGGTGGAGGCCGATGAGCTGCTCGATCTCGGCGGGGTAGGCGTTGAACCCGCCGACGATGAACATGTCCTTGATCCGGTCGGTGATGCGCAGGTTGCCGTCCGTGTCGAGGACTCCGACGTCGCCTGTGCGCAGCCAGCCCTCAGGGGTGACGGCCGCCGCCGTCTCGGCCGGGTCCTCGAAGTAGCCCCGCATGACGTGGTGGCCGCGGACCCACACCTCGCCCGCCGTACCGTCGGGCCGGGCGCTGCCGTCGGGTCCGGCGATGCGTATCTCCGTGCCGGGGATGGGCCGCCCCGAGGTGGCGGCGATGACCTCGGCCGGGTCGCCGCGGCGGCACATGGTGACGATGCCGCTGGCCTCGGAGAGCCCGTAAGCGGTGAGGACGGTGGCGATGTGCAGCTCGCCGCGGAGCCGTTCGACGAGCCTGAGCGGGACGACGGCCGCGCCGGTGACGACCAGGCGCAGGGCGGAGAGGTCGTGACGGTCGCGCTGGGGGTGGTCGAGGAGGGACTGGTGGAGGGTGGGCGGGCCGGGGAGTACGGAGATCCGCTCGGCGGCGATGTTGGCGAGGACGGTGTCCACGTTGAAGACGGGCTGGGGAACCATCGTGGCGCCGCGCATCAGGCAGGCGATGATCCCTGCCTTGTAACCGAACGTGTGGAAGAAGGGGTTCACGATCAAGTAGCGGTCGCCCTCGCGCAGTCCGGCGAGTTCGCTCCAGACGGCGTAGCAGCGCAGGGACTGGGCGTGGGTGATGACGGCGCCCTTGGGGCTGCCGGTGGTGCCGGAGGTGAAGATGATGTCGGAGGGGTCGTGGGGCCGAATCGTTTCGGCCCGCTCGCGGACCGCCTCGGCCGGTACGGGATCCCCGCCGGCGAGGAAGTCCTTCCAGGTGCGGAAGGACTCGGGGGCGTCCTCGGCGAGGACGACGACGTGCTCCAGGTGCGGCAGCCCGGGCAGCGGTCCCGTGCCGGGGCCCTCGGCCGCGGCCCGGCGCAGGGAGGCGACGTACGAGGTGCCGAGGAAGGTGCCGGTGACGAAGAGCAGTCTGGCCCGGCTGCGCTGCAGGACGTACGCGGCTTCCGTGCCCTTGAACCGGGTGTTGAGGGGGACGAGGACCGCGCCCGCGGAGACCGCGCCGAGCGCGGAGACGATCCACTCCAGGGTGTTGGGGGCCCAGACGGCGACCCGGTCGCCCGGCTCGACCCCGGCGGCGACGCAGGCGGCCGCGGCGCGCTCGACCCGCTCACCGAGCTGCGCGTAACTGATCCGGACGCGGCCGTCGACGACGGCCTCGCGGTCGGCGTACCGTTCCGCTGCCGCCCGGACCAGTCCCGCGATGCTGCCCCAGCGCAGGTCCCCACGGGGGTCCTCGCACAGGTCTCCGGAGGGAGCCGCGCGCAGGTCTCCAGAAGGGTCCAGGCGCAGGTCCCCAGGGGAGTCGTCGCGCCGGTCCTCGCATGCGTTCCCGCGTGCGTCCCCGTGTGCGTCCTCGTCCATCGTCCGCCCTCCCCGGTACCCAGTAGCTGACTATCCGTCAGATTAGCTGTAGCCTTCGCGGCTGTCAGTACTGGTGCACCCCGGAGGTGGCGATGGCGGCAACGCTCAAGGACGCTACGGCGATAGTCGGCATCGGCCAGACCGCCTTTGCCAGACATCTGCCGCAGTCCGAAAAGGAATTGGCCTGCCGGGCCATCCTCGAGGCCCTCGCCGACGCGGGCATCGAACCGTCCGAGGTGGACGCCTTCGCCTCCTACACCATGGAGGAGACCGACGAGGTCGAGGTCGCCAAGGCCATCGGCGCCGGCGACGTCACCTTCTTCTCCAAGGTCGGCTACGGCGGGGGCGGTTCCTGCGCGACCGTCGGCCACCTCGCCTCCGCCGTCGCCACCGGCCAGGCCACCGTCGGCGTCGCCTGGCGCTCCCGCAAGCGCGGCTCGGGCCCCCGCCCCTGGAAGAACACCGCCGTCCAGCTGCCCACCCCCGGCCAGTGGACCCGCCCCTTCGGACTGCTGCGCCCCGCCGACGAGATCGGCATGCTGGCCCGCCGCTACATGCACGAGTACGGCGCCACCCGCGACCACCTCTTCAACGTGGCGATGGCCTGCCGCAACCGGGCCAACGAGAACCCGGCCGCGATGATGTACGAGCGCCCGCTGACCCGCGAGATGTACATGAGCTCCCGCATGATCAGCGACCCGCTCTGCCTCTTCGACAACTGCCTGGAGACCGACGGGGCCCTGGCCTGCGTGATCGTCTCCGCCGAGCGGGCCCGCGACTGCCGCCAGAAGCCCGTCTACGTGCACTCCGTCGCCCAGGGCCTGCCGGCACAGCACCACGGCATGGTCAACTACTGGAACGACGACCCGCTGTCCGGACCCGCCTGGACCGCCGCCCGGCACCTGTGGAAGCAGGCCGACTTCGGGCCCCAGGACGTGGACGTCGCGCAGATCTACGACGCCTTCACCCCGCTGATCCCGCTCTCGCTGGAGGGCTACGGCTTCTGCGGGCGCGGCGAGGGCGCCGCCTTCACCGAGGGCGGGGCGCTGGAGAGGGGTGGCCGGCTCCCGATCAACACGGGCGGAGGGGGCCTCTCGGAGGCCTACGTGCACGGCTTCAACCTGATCAACGAGGGCGTCAAGCAGCTGCGCGGCGTCTCCACCGCCCAGGTGCCCGACGCCGCCACCTGCCTGGTGACGGCGGGCGAGGGCGTCCCGACCTCCGCCATCCTGCTTCGAGCCTGACCCGAGGAGCCGACCGATGACCGCAATCGCCACCGACGATCTCCTGCTCCCGGTCCCCGACGAGGACGGCGCCCCCTTCTGGGAGTACGCCGCCCGGGGCGAACTCCGCATCCAGGCCTGCGCCGCCTGCGGCAGACTCCGCTTCCCGCCGCGCCCCTGCTGCCCGCACTGCCGGTCCTTCGACTCGGAGTGGCGCCTGATGAGCGGCCGCGGCCGGATCTGGTCCTACGTCCGGCCGCACCCGCCGCTGCTGCCCGCGTACGCCGCGCAGGCCCCGTACAACGTGATCCTCGTGGAGCTGGCCGACGCCCCCCACATCCGGCTGGCCGGAAACCTGGTGGCCTCGGCCGACGCCCCGCTGAACTCGGTGGACCCGGCCCGGCTGCGCATCGGCGCGCGGGTGCAGGTGGTCTTCACCGAGACGGGCGGGATGGCCGTGCCGCGGTGGGTACTGGAGCGGTCATGACGCTGCGGGTGGAGCGGGACAAGGCGACCGGGGTCGCGGTCGTCACCCTGGACCGGGAGCGCAGGCACAACGCCATCGACCTGGAGACCGCCGCCGAACTGGGCGAAACATGGCGGGAGTTCCGCTTCGCGCAGGACGTACGGGCGGTGGTCCTGACGGGCGCCGGAACGGCGGCCTTCTGCACGGGCATCGACCGCGGCGTGGACGTCCCCCAGCCCGGCTCGCCGTACTCGGTCGACGATCCGCTGCTCTCCATCGGCCCGAAGGCGGGCGACCTGTGGAAGCCGGTGATCGCCGCCGTGAACGGCATGGCGTGCGGCGGGGCCTTCTACCTGCTGGGCGAGGCGGAGTTCATCGTCTCGTCCACGTCCGCGACGTACTTCGACCCGCACACCGCGTACGGGATGGTCAGCGCCTACGAGGCCGTGTACATGGCGCAGCGGATGCCCTTCGGGGAGGCCGCGCGGATGTCTCTGATGGGCACGGCGGAACGGCTCTCCGCGCGGCGGGCGTACGACATCGGCCTGGTCTCGGAGCTGACCGAACCCGAGGAGTTGCTCCCGGCGGCGCTGCGCGCGGCGCAGTCGCTGGCCGGCTTCCCGACGGAGGCCGTGCAGGGCACCGTACGGGCCCTGTGGTCGGCGAAGCAGGCCGCGCTGCAGCAGGCGCTGGCGCAGGCTCCGGCACTGATCGCGCTGGGGAACCTGGCGCCGGAGCGGCAGGCGGACCTGTTCGCCTGCCGGCGGCACACTCCGGAGCCGCGGGTGCGGTGAGGGCCGGGCCGGGCCGGGCCGGGCTCAGCCGGGCTGGGCTGGGCGGTGCTGAGCCGACTGGCCCTGTCGTCGCAGCAGCGCCTGCCGGGCGGGGCTGTGACGACTGCGTCTAGGAGCGGGTGATCCGGCCGAGCCGGCAGTTCTTGACCTCGGCCGCCTTGTCCGCCTGCGTCATCGAGATGGTGACGATGCGGGTCTCGTTCGCCTTGAGTGTGAGCCGGATGGTGTTCCGGTCGACCGTGGCGCCGCTCGCGCCCTCGAACACCACCGGCACCTCCACCGCGCGCTCGGTGTTCAGGTCGGAGGTCACCTTGAGGGTGGCTTCCTGCTTCCCGGCGCCGGCGCAGCTGACGATCTCGGCGTGCGCGGGCGGGGCGGTGTTGCTGGGCGAGGGCGTCGGGCTGCTGGAACTGCCGCTGCCGCCGTGGGACTTCTTCTTCGTCTTGGAGCTGGAGCAGCCGCCTCCGCCGCTGCTCTTGCTCTTGCCGCTGCTCCCGCTGCTCCCGCTGCTGCTGCTCCCGCCGTGCGACGAGAACCCGGTCAGCGCGAGTACGACGCCGACGAGCACCGCGGTGAATCTGATCCGACGTCCAGTCGCCATGGCCCGAGCCCCTCCCGTTGGACGAACGGCGCGTCACGCTACCAGGCCCTACCCGGGCACCCAACTGGACCGAACGGTGTAGTTGCGAGACTGAACCGAATCGGACCGACAGCGACGGGGTCGTCACGCCCGAGGTCCAGGTCCTCCGGGACCGGCAGCTGCTCGGCGCCCTCAAGACCAGGACCAAGACCAAGACCAAGACCAAGGCCGAGGCGGCGGCGGGGGGAGCGGGGGCGGCGACGGCGACGGCGACGGCGACGGCGCGATCCTGAAGGACTCCGTCCCCGGTCCACGTGCGCGGACCAGGCGCCGGGCGTAGCGTCGGGATCGAGACCCCGGCCTCCGAAGCCGACGGGTCCCATCGAAGCGGCGGCCGCCGTCTGAGCCCCTTCCGTGCCTGGTACGACGGCCGTCCCACGGACTCGGGACAGGCCGCACGCCGAAACGGCGGCGGCCCCGGCCCCCGGGGAGGGGGCGGGGCCGACCGGCCGTACCGGCGAGGTGGGGATCAGGCGGCGTCGACGACGCCCGAGGCCGCGATCTCGATCTTGGCGCGGGTGGCGCCGGACTGCGAGCCCAGGGACTCGATCTTCTTGACGAGGTCCGAGCCCTCGACGACCTCGCCGAAGACGACGTGCTTGCCGTCGAGCCACGGGGTCGGGATGGTCGTGATGAAGAACTGCGAGCCGTTGGTGTTGCGGCCGGCGTTCGCCATCGACAGCAGGAACGGACGGGTGTGCTTCAGCTCGAAGTTCTCGTCGGCGAACTTCTCGCCGTAGATGCTCTTGCCGCCGGTGCCGTTCTGGTTGGTGAAGTCGCCGCCCTGGAGCATGAACTCCGGGATGACACGGTGGAACGGCGAGCCCGCGTAGCCGAAGCCGTGCACGCCGGTGGCCAGCTCGCGGAAGTTCTGCGCGGTCTTCGGGACGACGTCGTCGAACAGGTTGAAGACGATGCGTCCGGCGGCCTCGCCGTTGATGGTGATGTCGAAGTAGACGTTGCTCATGGGGTCCATCCTGTCACTCCCCGTCCGGTGCGCTACCCGGCGGGGCCGCAGCCCCGCCCCGACAGCTCAGCCGCTCGTCCGCGTGCCCGTGCCCTTGGCCGCGTCCAGCGCGTACACGCAGCGGTCCTTGCTGCACGCGTAGACCACGCCCGCCTCGGCGACGGGGGCGCCCGTGATCTCACCGCCCGTGGCCAGCTTCCAGCGCAGCTGACCGCCCGCCGCGTCGAGGGTGTACAGGCAGTGGTCGGCCGAGCCGAAGTGCACCCGCCCGTCGGCGACCGCCGGCAGGCCGGTGATCTCGCCGCCCGCCGCGAACCGCCACTTCGGGGTGCCGGTGACCGCGTCGAGCGTGTACAGCGCACTGCCCGCGCCCAGGTGGACGTTGCCGTTCGCCACCAGCACCGGGTCCGCGGACGTGCGGCCCTCGGTCGCGATCCGCCAGCGGTCCTGCCCGGTGGCCGCGTCCAGCGCGTAGACGGTGCCCAGGTAGTCGGCGAGGTAGACGCCGCCGCCCGTGACGGCGGCGCCCGGCGCGAAGGCCGGCGGCGCGAGGAAGACCGCGGGCGCCTCGAAGTGCCAGCGGACCCGGCCCGAGGACCGGTCCACGGACAGCACCCGGGTGCCGGCCGCGACGTAGACGTTGCCGTCCGGCGCGGGGGTGACCCGTACGGGGACGTTCCCGCAGGAAGCCGCGTCGCCGACCGGGTACGACCAGGACTCATGGCCGCTGCGCGCGTCGAGCGCGCGCAGCCGCGCGTCCGCCCACACGTAGACCGTGCCGTCGTGCAGGACGGGGGCCGCCTCCGGGGTCTCGAAGTCGGTCTGCGCGCCGTTCAGCTCCCACAGCTTCTGGCCGTTGGACGCCTCCCAGCCCTGTACGCCGCCTCCGCGGGTGGCGGTGACGACCGTGCCGCGCTCCGCGCGCAGGGCGTACACCCAGGCGTCGGAGGACAGGCGCCACCGCTCGGAGCCGTCGGAGGCGTCGAGCGCGTAGAGGGAGGGGCCGTCGGAGGCGTGGATACGGCCGTCGGCGACGGCCATGGACCAGGCGACGTCGCGGGTCTTGAACTGGCGGCGGCCGCTCGCCACGTCCAGGGCGTGAACCTCGAAGGAGGTGACGTAGAGGAGGTCCCCGGCGACGGTCGGGGTGCCCCAGACCTCGTTGGACATGCGGAAGCGCCACGGGCGCCAGCGGCCGCTGTCCGGAGCCGGGGCGGGAGCCGGTACGGACGCCGGGGCGGAGCCGGCGGGGGTCACGGCCGCCGCGCCGCCCGGCGGGCGGACCCAGCCGGTCGCCGAGTCCACGGAGGCGTGCGCGGCGTGCGCGGCGGGCGCCGCGGCCGTCGCCCGCGGCCCGGGGCCGATCGGCACCGGGGAGCCGCCCAGCCGGACGGGCTCGCCCGAGGGCACCGGGGACATCGGCGGATGGTGCGGCCGCTGCGGAACGGCCTGGCCGGTGCGCGGGTCCACCCACGCCTCGGCGCCGCGCTGGCGACGGTGCGTGGCGGCCGCGGAGCCGGGCCCACGGGATGCGACGCCGCCGCCCCCACCGTCCCGGCCGGCGCCGGGTGCGGGCACCACGGCGGCGGCGGGCGTACGGTTGCCCGCCCGCCGGGCCTCGATCATCGCGACGGCCCGCCCGGGCAGCCACGCCGAGGCGGTCCCGCTGTCGTCACCGCCGTCGAAGAGGTGCGGGGCGAGCTGCGCCTGGAGGTCGGCCGGAGTCGGCCGCAAGGTGGCGTCCATCTGCATGCAGGACTCGATCAGCGGCCGCAGCTCCTCGGGCAGCCCCTCCAGGTTGGGGCCCTCGCGCAGCAGCATGAAGACCGTCTCCACCGGGTTCGCCCCGTGGTACGGCGGATGCCCGGTCGCGGCGAAGACCAGCGTCGAGCCGAGCGAGAAGACGTCGCTGGCGCCCTTGACGCTGCGGGAGTCCTTCGCCTGCTCGGGCGACATGTACGCGGGGGTGCCGACGGCGACGTTCGTCATGGTCAGGCGGGTGTTGGAGACCCCGCTCGCGATGCCGAAGTCGATCACGCGCGGCCCGTCCTCGACGACGAGGACGTTGGACGGCTTCAGGTCTCGGTGGACCAGGCCGGCGCCGTGGATGGACTGCAGGGCCTCGGCGATGCCGGCCGCGAGCCACCGTACGGCCTGGGCCGGCATGGGCCCGCACTCGTTGACGATCTCCTCCAGGGAGGGCGCCGGGACGTACGCGGTGGCCAGCCACGGCACGGCTGCGCGGGGGTCGGCGTCGACCACGGCCGCGGTGTAGAAGCCGGACACGGCGCGGGCCGCCTCCACCTCGCGGGTGAAGCGGACCCGGAACAGCTGGTCCTCGGCGAGCTCGGTGCGCACCGTCTTGATCGCGACCCGCCGTCCGGACGCGGACCGCGCGAGATAGACCAGCCCCATGCCGCCGGCGCCGAGCCGTCCCAGCACCTCGAAGGGGCCGATCCGTCTCGGGTCGTGCTGCGTCAGCTGCTCCACCACTCGCCTCCACACCTCCCCGTACGGGCCCTCACCGGGCCCGCTTCCTCCAGCGCGCGCACCGGTACGGGGCCCTGGTCGTTCCCCGTGCAGCGTCTCACCCCCGGACGCCGCCCGGGTCGCGCAACCCCGATTCTGTCAGGCCCGCGCCCGGTCCGGCCCCGGCACCGCGGACGCCGGGCCCTGTCGTCTAGGTCACGCCCGGGTCGGGCGCGGCTCAGGCGCGGCTCACGCCTGGCCCGTCGGCTTGGTGCGGGGTTCCGACAACAGCCCGAAGACCGCCCCCTGATTGTCGGCGACGACCGCGATCCTCCCGTAGGGGGTGTCGAAGGGGTCGGCGGTGACCCGGCCGCCGAGCCGCTGCACCATGGCGACGGACTGGTCGCAGTCCGGGACGGCGAAGTACGCGAGGAAGTGGGCCGGCATGATCTCCGGGAAGGCGTCGGTGATCAGGCTGCGGCCCATGACGGCGGTGTCGGTGCCGGGCGCGCTGCCGGGCGGGGACCAGACGCGGTACTCCACGCCCGCGTCGTCCTGGTCCTGCGGGACGTAGCCGAAGACCTTGGCGTAGAAGACGTCCACGGCGTCCCGGGCGCGCGTGTAGACCTCGGTCCAGCAGTACGTGTACGGCTCCTGCTGGGCCTCGAAGCCGTGGTGGGTGCCGGGCTGCCACAGCCCGAAGACGGCCCCGCCGGGGTCGGCGGCCATCGCCGCGGTCCCGTACGGGCCGACGGGCATCGGGTCCATCACCATCTGGCCGCCGGCGGCGCGGATCCGCTGGGCGCAGGCGTAGGCGTCGGTGGTGTAGAGGTAGATCCCCCATACGGTGGGCATCCGGCCGTCGGGCTTGGGGGCGAGGGCGGCGACGTTGCGGCCTCGGCTGTAGGCCTGCGTGTAGTGGCCGTATTCGGCGCCCGCGCTCTCGGAGAACGTCCACCCGAAGAGCTCACCGTAGAAACGCTTGCCCGCCTCGACGTCCGGGAGCGAGGCGTCCACCCAGCAGGGTGCGCCTTCCGCGAATGCGGCCATGAGCCCGGTTCCTTCCGTTGTGCGGGGGTGTGTACCCTCCCACCTCTCCCAGCCATGATCCGCCCGAAAACTTGTCCACAGCCTGTTGATAAGACTATTCGGGGGAAACGCCGAGGAACCGGGGCGACACACCCGGGCCGGTGGCCGCGGGCCGGTCGGGGCCCGGCTCCGGCCGGCTCTCGGGCCGGACGGCGGGCGGGGCGCGGGCGGATCGCGGGCGGATCGCGGGCAGGGCGCGGCCGGACCGCTGGCGGATCGCCGAGGGGTCGCGGCCGGACCGGGGCGGATCGCCGGCGGATCGCGGCCGGATTTCGCCGCCGCGGCTGCGCGGGACCGGCTTCCGCCCAGGCCGGGGACCCCCTAACCCCATTTGCAGGCGGCCGAATAGCGCGCCGATCACCCCTCGGTAAGCTGACGGCATGACAGGACAAGTACGCACCGTCGACGGGCGTGTCGCCGGCCGGCGCGGTCAGGCGACGCGGCAGAAGCTGCTCGACTGCCTCGGCGAGATGCTCAGCTCCTCGCCGTACCGCGACGTCAAGGTGATCGACGTCGCACGCAAGGCCGGCACCTCGCCCGCGACCTTCTACCAGTACTTCCCGGACGTCGAAGGCGCCGTCCTGGAGATCGCCGAGGAAATGGCCACCGAGGGTGCCCAATTGACGGCACTGGTCGAAGGCCGGAACTGGGTCGGCAAGGCCGGCTGGGCCGCCGCCGAGGAACTCGTCGAGGGCTTCCTGGAGTTCTGGCGCCGCAACGACGCGATCCTGCGGGTCGTCGACCTCGGCGCGGCCGAGGGCGACAAGCGGTTCTACAAGATCCGCATGAAGATCCTGAACTCGGTCACCAACTCCCTCACGGAGTCGGTGAAGGAGCTCCAGTCCAAGGGCAAGGTCGACAAGGACATCAGTCCGGCGGCGATGGCCGGTTCGCTGGTCGCGATGCTGGCCGCGGTCGCCTCGCACCAGAAGGGTTTCCAGACCTGGGGTGTCAAGCAGGCCGAGCTCAAGCCGAACCTGGCGCTGCTCGTCCACCTCGGCATCACGGGCAAGAAGCCCACCAAGTAGCGGCGGGCCCCTTCCAGGGTCCGCCGCCCCGGTACCGCTTCGCACGCCTGTGATCAGCGACGCTCCAGGCGGAACAGCCGGATCTCGCGCTCGATGCGCGCCTGGTACGTCGCGTACGGCGGCCAGAACCCCAGCACCGCCCGCCACGCCGCCGCGCGTTCCTCACCTGCCAGCATCCGGGCCCGTACGGCGATGTCCTGCCCTTTCCAACTCACGGACGCGTCCGGGTGCTTGAGCAGGTTCCCGGTCCATGCCGGGTGCCCGGGCCGGCCGAAGTTGGAGCCGATCAGCAGCCAGCTCGTCCCGCCGTCCTCCGGCATGCACGCGAGCGGGGTGGTGCGCGGCTCGCCGGTCTTGGCGCCCTTGGCGGTGAGGATCACGCCCGGCAGCATCTGGGCGCTGAGCATGACCTTGCCACCGGTCAGTTTGTGCACCGCCTTGTCCATGGCGGGGATGAAGTGCGGTGCGATCTTGGCGAACAGCCTGGTCGAGGAGACCTTCTGCATCAGCTTGACGCCGGGCGCCGCCCGGTCCACGCGAGCCATCAGACGGCCACCTTCACGTGTGCGGTCGGGGATGCGAACAGGCCCGCCCGGTCGGCGGCGTGCGCCCGCAGCCGGTGGACCGGGCCGAACAGCAGCTCGTCGGCCGCCGCCCGCTTGAAGTAGAGGTGCGCGTCGTGCTCCCAGGTGAAGCCGATGCCGCCGTGCAGCTGGATCGCCTCGCCCGCGGTCACGCGCAGGGCCTCCAGGCCCTGGGCGAGGGCGAGGCCGCCCTGCCGCGGGTCCCAGGCGGCGTAGTAGGCGGCCGAGCGGGCCGCCTGCACCTGTACGTAGAGGTCGGCGAGACGGTGCTTGACGGCCTGGAAGGAGCCGATCGCCCGGCCGAACTGCTCGCGCTGCTGTACGTACTCCACGGTGCGGGCGAGCGCCTGGCCGGCCGCGCCGACCGCCTCGGCGGCGAGCACGGCGCAGGCGGTACGGCCGGTGGCGGCGAGGGCGCCCAGCACGTCGGCACCGGCACCGGCAGCTGCGGGGGCTCCGGATCCAGCACCTGGCTCCCCCAGCAACTCGGCCGGTGCGTCCCTCAGTTGGATCCGGGCCTGGGGGCGGGTCTCGTCCAGGGTGGCCTGCCTCGACCGTACGAGCCCGGGCGCGTCCTCCCGTACGAGGAACAGCAGCGTACGGCTGCGCGCGAAGCCGCCCGTGTGCGCGGCGACCAGCAGCAGCGAGGCGCTGTGCCCGTCGAGCACCTGGGCCGCCTCCCCGTACAGCCTCCAGCCGTCGCCGTCCGCGTCGGGACGGGCCTGGACACCGCCCGCGCGGCCGCCGCCGGACCACGGGGCGACGGTGTTGTCGCCGGTCAGCGCCAGCGCGGTGGCCAGCGCCGGGCCGGGTACGGCGAGGGCGGCGGTCAGCCCGCCGGCGGCCAGCGGCGGGAGCAGGGCGGAGCGCTGAGCGGCCGTGCCGAGCGCGGTGATCAGCGGCACGCAGAGAG
Source organism: Streptomyces sp. NPDC048269 (assembly GCF_040652395.1). NCBI lineage: Bacteria > Bacillati > Actinomycetota > Actinomycetes > Kitasatosporales > Streptomycetaceae > Streptomyces > Streptomyces sp. NPDC048269. Next base: position 17,176 of record NZ_JBEZLW010000059.1, on the reverse strand, counting down.
CGGCGGTGGCGAACAGCGGCGAGGGCAGCAGCGCCCGGCCGGTCTCCTCGCAGGCCAGGGCCAGGTCCGCGGGGGTGCAGCCGACGCCGCCGTACTCCTCGGCAACGGCGAGGCCCGGCAGCCCGAGCCGCCGGGAGAGCTGCTGCCACAGCTCGCGGTCGTGTCCGGCGGCGGTGCGGACGGCGGCTTTGACCTCGTCCGGGCCGCAGCGTTTGCCCAGGATCTCGCGCAGGGTACGGCGCATCTCGTCCTGCTCCGCGGTGAAGGCGGCATCCATCGTCGGGCTCCTCCCCGTATCTGACGGGCCGTCATGTTAGGGCGAGCCGAGTCAGATGCACAGGGGGTGGGCGCAACGGTCGCCGCATCGCATCGCGGGCTAGCTTCTGATGGAACGTCAGATGTACCGTCCCTTCATGCCTGGACTCACACCCGCACCCGTATCCGGACCCACTCCTGGTCCCGCGCCCCGCCCGCGCCGGAGGGTCGCGGTGGTCGGCGTCGCGCTCTCGGACTGCGGGCGGGTGGACGGACCCACCCCCTACGCCCTGCACGCGCAGGCCGCCCGCCGCGCCCTGGCCGACTCCGGCCTCGACCGCTCGGTCATCGACGGTTTCGCCTCGGCCGGCCTCGGCACGCTCGCGCCGGTCGAGGTGGCCGAGTACCTGGGCCTGCGCCCCACCTGGGTCGAGTCCACCTCGGTGGGCGGCTCCACCTGGGAGGTCATGGCCGCCCACGCGGCGGACGCGATCGCCGCGGGACACGCCAACGCCGTGTTGCTGGTCTACGGATCCACGGCCCGCGCGGACATCAAGGCGCGTCGGCGGACCTCGGACCTCTCCTTCGGGGCGCGGGGACCGCTGCAGTTCGAGGTCCCGTACGGCCACACCCTGATCTCCAAGTACGCGATGGCCGCCCGCCGGCACATGCACGAGTACGGGACGACGCTGGAGCAGCTCGCCTCGGTCGCGGTGCAGGCCCGGGCCAACGCGGCCACCAACCCGGACGCGATGTTCCGGACCCCGATCACGGTGGACGAGGTCCTGTCCGGCGACATGATCGCGGACCCGTTCACGAAGCTGCACTGCTGCATCCGCTCGGACGGCGGCTGCGCGGTGCTCCTGGCGGCGGAGGACTACGTACCGGATACGGCGAAGACCCCGGTCTGGATCCTGGGGACGGGCACCTCGGTGTCCCACACCACCATGTCGGAGTGGGAGGACTTCACGGTGTCCCCGGCGGCGGTCTCGGGCCGCATCGCCTTCGAGCGGGCCGGCCTGACTCCGGCGGACGTGGATCTGGCCGAGATCTACGACGCCTTCACGTACATGACCCTGGTGACCCTGGAGGACCTCGGCTTCTGCGCGAAGGGCGAGGGCGGGGCCTTCGTGGAGAAGGGCCGCCTGCTGCGCGAGGGGGAACTCCCGGTCAACACGGACGGCGGCGGCCTCTCGGCCTGCCACCCCGGGATGCGGGGTCTGTTCCTGCTGGTCGAGGCGGTCCGCCAACTCCGCGGCGAGGCAGGCCCCGGCCAGGTCACCAAGCCCGGCCGCCGCCTCCCGGAGGTAGCCGTGGCCTCGGGCACGGGCGGCTGGTTCTGCTCGTCGGGGACGGTGATCCTGGGACGGGGGTGAGGGGCCCTCCCCGGCGTGCGAACGACGCCACTCCTCAGCCCGGGGGTGGGTGGTGGCACATTCGAGTTCGGCGAGGGTCACCGCTGCACGGTGCGCACGGTCGGCCCCGTCGGCCCGGCTCGTGGTGTTCCATGGGCGGCATGAGCCGTGAGATCAGCAGTGACGGGTTCCGCGAGGTCCTGCACTCCCTGCGGGTGTGGGACTCGCCGCTTCCCGGATTCGACGTGGGCGACGCGCCCGAGGAGCCACTGGCGCTGTTCCGGGAGTGGTTCACGCATGCCGCGAAGGCCGGGCAGCCGGAGCCGCACACCATGAGCCTGGCCACCGTGGACGCCGAGGGGCGGCCCGACGTGCGGACGCTCATGCTGCACGACGCCGACGAGCGCGGCTGGCACTTCGCCTCGCACGCCACCAGCGCCAAGGGCCGGCAGCTGGCCGGGCAGCCGGCGGCCGCGCTCGGGTTCTACTGGCCGGCCGTGGGCCGGCAGGTCCGTGTCCGCGGCCCGGTCACGCCGTGCGGTCCCGAGGAGAGCCGCGCGGATCTGGCCGTACGGTCGCGCGGGGCGCTGGCCTCCGCACTGACCGGGCGGCAGAGCGAGGTGCTCGGCTCGGCGCAGGAGCTGGCCGAGGCCTCGGCGGCCGCGTGGGAGCGGGCCGCGGCGGAGCCGGACGCGCCCGCGCCGACCTGGACGGCGTACGTCCTGGAGGCCGACGAGGTCGAGTTCTTCCAGGGCGACGCGATGCGGCGCCATGTACGGCTGCGCTACCGGCGGGCCCCGGGGGGCGGCTGGATCCGCGAGCTGCTGTGGCCGTGACCTGACGGGGGCGTGACCTGACGGGGCCGCCCGCTCACGGCGCAATGTTGTGGTTGAGGTGGAACAGGTTGCCCGGGTCCCAGTGCCGCTTGAGGGCCACGAGCCGGTCGTAGTTCTGCCGGTAGTTGGACCGGACGCGGTCGCGGCCCTGGTCGTCGGCGTCCATGAAGTTGACGTATCCGCCCCCCACCGAATAGGGCGCGAGCGCGTCCGCGAAGGCGCGGGTCCAGCCGACCTGCGCCTCGCACTGGGCGCGTGTCGGCATGGCCGGGCTGAGCGCGGCGGAGAAGCCGGCGTCGCGGTAGGCGAACGCCGTGGCGTCCGGGGCCACCCGCTGGACGGCGCCGTCGAGGGGGAAGACCACCGTCGCGCTCTGGATGCTCGGGGTCGTCGCGCCGTACTCGGCGTACACGTCGAGGGCGGCGTCGGGCAGCCCACGGCTGAACAGGCCCTTCCAGTAGTGGAAGAGTCCGGCGGGCAGCAGCTCGTCGAAGAGCGTGTTGATCACCGGATACGGCATGCGTCCGACGTGCTGGCCGAGGACCGGTCCGAGTTCGGCGAGGCGGCCGCGAATGCGGTCGTCCTGGTCCTCGGAGCCGGTCCAGCAGGTGATGACCCCGCACAGCGGCCGCCCGTGCCAGCGTTCGGGCAGGAACGGCAGCGGCGGGCCGAGGGCGACCACGAGCAGGGCGCCGAACTCCTCGGAGGAGTCGGCGATCAGCTCGCGGTAGCGGCGCATGACGTCGGGGTCGAGCGGATAGAAGGTGGGGCCGCCGAGGATGTCGGCGATCGGGTGGAGCCGGTATTCGAGGGAGGCGAGCACGCCGAAATTGCCGCCTCCGCCGCGTACGGCCCAGAGCAGGTCTGCGTCGTGCTCCGCCGAGCAGGTCACCAAGGACCCGTCGGCGGTGACGACGTCCGCCGAGACGAGGTTGTCGCAGGCCAGACCGCAGCGGCGGGCCAGGAAACCCATGCCGCCACCGGTGGTCAGGCCGCCGATGCCGGTGGTGGAGACGACACCGCCGGTGGTGGCCAGACCGAAGGCGTGGGTGGCGTGGTTGAGGTCGGCCCAGGTACAGCCGCCCTCGGCGCGTGCGGTGCGCGCGACCGGGTCGACGCGGACGCCGCGCATCCGGCCGAGGTCGAGGACGGCACCGCCGTCGCAGGTGCCGTGGCCGGCGACGCTGTGGCTGCCGCCGCGGACGGCGAGGGGCAGGCTCTGCTCGCGGGCGAGGGCGACGGTGGTGATGATGTCGCCCGCGTCGGCGGCGCGGACGACGACCGCGGGGTGCCTGTCGTGCATGGCGTTGTAGACAGCGCGGGCGTCGTCGTAAGCGGGGTCCTCGGGGCGGACGACCTCGCCGTGGACAGTGGCGAGCAGCTGCGCGGCCTGCGCCTCGTCGAGGGCATGGCGTGTGGTGGAGGTGGTGATCAAGGCGTCCACCGCCTTTCGGTACGGCTCTTCGGTACCGCTCGTTCGACACGATTGGTTCGGTACGACCGGTTCGGTACGACTGGTTGGGTGCGGTTCTTCCGGTACGACACCGTTGTAGGTCCGGGGCGCAACGGCCGCATCGCCGGAATCACCCATTCCCGCGTCGTGGGCCGTTCTGCCCACTGCCCACGGCCAGGGCCTAAGTCAGCTCGTGCCGGTACGCGTACGCGGTAGCGGCGGCCCGGGAGGAGACGCCGAGCTTGGCGTAGATGTTGTTGAGGTGCCGGGCGACGGTGTGCTCGCTGATCACCAGCTCGGCGGCGATGGACCGATTGGTGCGCCCGGCCGCGAGCAGGCGCAGCACCTGCGTCTCGCGCTCGGTGAGCGCGCCAGGGGTCCCGGCCCCGTGCCGCGGGCCGGCGGCCAGCAGGGCCGCGGCCCTGCGGGCGTCGGGTACGGCGCCCAGCTGTTCGAAGACGGCGAGCGCGGCCCGCAGTTCCAGGCGGGCCCCTTCCTCGTCCCCCGCCGCCCGGTCGGTGGCCGCGAGGGTCATCCGTACCTGTGCCGCCTCGTACGGGACCCCGAGCTCCAGCCACAGCGCCAGCGCCCGGTGCAGCAGGGGCAGCGCGCGCTCGGGATCGTGTCCGGCGTACGCCACGGCGCCCGAGGCGCCCGCGCAGGCCGCGTGCAGCACGGTGGCGTCGGAGCCGCACAGCCGCTGCCACCGCCGCGCCAGCTGCTCCAGGGCCTGCGCCGCCGCCGCGGCCTGGTCGAGGTCACCGACGGCCAGCGCGACCTCGCTCTGCGCGGCGAGCAGACGGCACCGGCCCAGGGGCCCTGCGGTCGGATGGCTGTCGCCGCCGTCGCCGGTCACCGACAGGGCCAGCCGCAGGGCGGCCGCCGCGGCGTCCGCCTTGCCCTCGGCCAGCTGCAGCAGGGCCAGGCCCGGCTGCGGGTCGCGGCCGAGGGCGTGGGCGCGGGCGTACGAGGCGCGGGCCGCCGCCAGCTCACCACGACGGCGCTGGATACCGGCGGTCAGGTACACCGCCTCCGCCGCGATGCGGGACTCGTACGGCAGCAGCTCGGCGCAGGTCAGCTCCGCCTCGCCCGTCGCGCGCGGCCAGTTGCCCGACAGCTCGGCGACCTCCACCCGGTGGACCCGGCACAGCCCCCGGTAGTTGTTCTCCTCCGGCATCGACGCGCACCAGGCCATCGCAGCGTCCGTCCACTCCGCCGCCCGCCGCAGGTCAGCGCATGTCATACAGGCCTGGAGCCCCAGGCAGTAGACCCAGCCCGTGAAGAACGAGCCCAGCTCGCCCGCCGTCGCCGCGCACATGGCCTCGTCCAGCAGGGCGAGGCCCTCGGCGATCCGGCCCCTGGCCAGCAGCACCGCCGACCGGGCCTGCGTGCTGAGCGCCAGCAGGTCGGCGCTGCCGCAGCGCCGTGCGACGGCGGCCATGCGGTCGGCGCAGGCCATGGCCTCGTCGTAAGCGCCGCGCGCCTGCGCCTCCTCCGCGTCGGCCCAGGCCAGGTAGCACTGCTCGACGCATTCGGCCTGGCCGGCCAGGTGACGCCGGGCCCGGCCGAGCCAGCCCGCGGCCGCCGCGGTGCGCCCGGCGAGCTTGAACTCGTACGAGAGCATCCACGCGCTGAATCCGGCCGGGCGGTCCGCGCCGGCCGCCGCGTAGGCGGCGTAGGCGCGGGTCCGGGTGGCGACGGACTCCTCGACCCGGCTGGTCCACCAGGCCGCGTCGGCGAGCACCGCGAGATCGCCGGCTGTCAGCAGGTCCGGGTCGAGTGGGTGCAGCAAGGCGTACACCTCCGCCCACGCCTCGCGGTCGGCGGCGGCCCTGGCCCGGTGGATCGCCCGTTCAGCCCCGGTGATCACCCTTCTCACGATACGCGGGGCGGAGCGCACCTCCGCCGCGCGAGGGGGGCGGGGTGATCGCCCGGGGCGGGTGATGCGGGCAGGTCAGGACTCCCCGTCGGCCGCAGGGCGGAACACCGGGATCGTGACGCCCGGGGCCGCTTCGCCGAAGGTCACCTCCAGCGGCATGCCGATGCGCAGATCGGCCGGGGCGCAGTCCACCACCTGCGTCATCATCCGCGGGCCCTCGGCCAGGTCGACGACCGCCGCCGTGTACGGGACGCGGGTGCCGAACGGCGGGAGGTCGTTGCGGTGGACCACCGACCACGTGTAGAGGGTCGCGCGGCCGCTCGCCGCCTCCCACGCCACCCGGTCCTCGCCGGCCCAGCAGAACGGGCAGAACTCCCGCGGGTAGTGGTGCGCCCGGCCGCAGTCCGCGCAGCGGCGCAGCAGGAGCCGGCCCTCGGCCGCGGCGTCCCAGTAGGGGCGGGTGAACTCGTCCGCCTCCGGCAGGTCGTACCGTACGGCGCTCACCGGAACGTTCACAGGAAGAGTCCGATCGCCGCGTCGAGGGACCAGGTCTGCCAGGCCATCGCGAAGAGGGCGACGAGCGAGATGAGCGCCATCATGGCGTTCTGGCCCTGCTCGGCCCAGTCGTGGATCATCAGGACGAGGTAGAGCAGGTTCAGCAGCAGCCCGCCGATCAGCGCGACCGGGGTCAGGAAGCCGAGTACCAGGCCCAGCCCGAGGGCGAGTTCCGCGTAGACGACGATGTACGCCATGACCTTCGGCCTCGGCTTGACGACCAGTTCGAAGCCGGCCTTGACGAACGTCCAGCGGTGCTTGCCCGCGACGTCGGCGGCCCAGGCGATGCCGGTGCCGCGCTCGAACCAGCCCTTCTTGTCCTTGTGCCGCCAGCTCTCCAGCCACCACAGGCCGAGGCCCATCCGGAGCACGGCGAGCCATTCGGCCCCACTGAGCCATATGGTCTGCATCGGCGGCCCCCACCCCTCTCGCGTTCGACGCGACTGATCTGACGGTACGTCAGTTCAGCGGATCCGCGCCGATCCCGCAAGGGCCCTGCCGGCACGGCCTACCGGCTCGCGAAGAGCCTGCCGTAGCCGGTGACGCCGTCCGTCGGAGCGGCGGCCGCGCGCAGGGCCGCCCAGAGCAGGACCTGGTTGGCCGTGAGGACGGGGCGGCCGAGGGTGGTTTCCAGGGCTTCGACGGCGCCGACCGCGCGGAAGCCGTTGCCGCCGACGACGACCGCCCCGGCCGCGTCGGGCACGCGGGGCGCCACCCAGTCGTGGAGGGCGGCGGGCCGGATGAGCCCCTGCCCGCTGGGCAGGCCGCACGGGGCCGCGTACGGGACGTCGAAGCCGGCGCCCCGGTAGTAGGCCCGGCCGAGGCCGTTCAGCTCCGCGTCGAACCAAGGGGGGTCGACGAGGCAGAGCCGGGTCACCCCCAGCACGTGCAGCGCCTCGACCGTCGCCGCGCAGGTGGCGACCACCGGCAGGCCGTGGGCGCGCCCGGCCAGGCGGGCGAGCATCGCCGCCTCCCCGCGCGCGCCGATGACGTACGCGGAGCTGGTGAAGGCGAAGGCGATCGCCGCCACGGGCGCCGCGGCCAGCAGTTCGGTGGCGTCGTCCACGTACGGTGGCTCGGCGAAGGCCCGTACGGGGGCCAGCGCAATGGTCGGGTCCATGGCGCCGCGGGCTCCCATCGCGCCGAACGGCACCCGGGCGGCGTGCACCCCCACATCGGCCGGGGCCATCGCCCGCAGCTCCGACTCGGGGCCGACGTCGGCGTGCGGGGTGAGGACTCCCAGGCGGACGCGTACGTCCCAGCCGTCGGGCTGCCACATCGGCTCCGGCTCCCGTTCTCCCCCGCTTCCAGCGGTACGCACCAGGCACCACCACCTTGCCACGGCGGCATTGCGCCCGCTTCCGGCCGCTTCCGGCCGGAAGCGGGCGCCCGTGACCGATCCGCAATCGATTCCCTCCTCGAACGAGACCCATCAACCCAGCGTGGCGATACGATCACACCTCATGCCAGGAGTCCCCACAGCACCCGACATGACCACCCAGCCCCGCCCCGTGTACGTCATCGGCGGCGGTCCCGGCGGCCTCGCCGCCGCAGCGGCGCTGCGCGCCCGCGGGGTCCGCGCGGTGGTCGTCGAGAAGTCCGACGAGGTCGGCGCCTCCTGGCGGCGCCACTACGACCGCCTCCACCTGCACACCACGCGCCGCCTCTCGGCCCTGCCCGGCCTGGCCATGCCGCGCCGCTTCGGGCGGTGGGTCGCCCGCGACAACGTGGTGCGGTACCTGGAGAAGTACGCCGAGTTCCACGAGCTGGAGATCGTCACCGGCGTCGAGGTGACCCGGATCGAGCGCGAGCCGGACGGCGGCTGGAACCTGCACGCCAGCGGCGGGCGGGTGCTCACCGCCGGGGCCGTGGTCGTGGCCACCGGGTTCAACCACACGCCCGAGCTGCCCGACTGGCCGGGCCGCGACACGTACACCGGGCGGCTGCTGCACGCCGCCGACTACCGCAACCCCCGGCCCTACGCCGGCCAGGACGTGCTCGTCGTCGGCGTCGGCAACACGGGCGCCGAGATAGCCGTCGACCTCGCCGAGGGCGGGGCCGCCCGGGTGCGGCTCGCCGTGCGCACCGCCCCGCACATCGTGCGCCGCTCCACCGCCGGCTGGCCGGCCCAGCGCACGGGGATCCTCGTACGCCGGCTGCCCGTACGGTTCGTGGACCGGCTGTGCGTGCCCGTCGCCAAGGTCTCCGTCCCCGACCTGTCGGCGTACGGGCTCCCGCGCCCCGGTCCCGGTCTGTACAGCAGGGTCAAGGAGGGGGCGATCCCGGTCCAGGACGTGGGCCTGATCGACGCGGTCCGTACCGGGCGGGTCGAGCCGGTCGCCGCCGTCGAGGGTTTCGACGGCGCCGAGGTGGTGCTCGCGGACGGCTCGCGCATCACCCCGGACGCGGTGGTCGCGGCGACCGGATACCGCCGTGCGCTGGAGGGCCTGGTGGGACACCTGGACGGCGTACTCGACGAGCGCGGGCGGCCCCGTACGCACGGCGCGGACACCCCCGCACAGGCCCCCGGCCTGTACTTCACCGGCTTCACCAACCCCATCAGCGGGATGTTCCGGGAACTGGCCCTGGACGCCGGGAAGATCGCCAAGGCCGTGCAGCGGCATCTGCGCACCGCGGCCTGAACGGCACTCTGGACCCGACCACAGGAGATCTGCCACCGTTCCACACACCACCTCCACCAGCTTTCCTGCGCAGCCCTGTTCCTGACGGCACGTCAGTTCAGTAATCTGACTACGCGTCAGTTATTGAGGTTCCATCGAGGTTCATCGAGCAGGAGCGGGCGGAACGATGCTTGGATCTACTCACGGCACCCTCACCACCGACTTCCGCGCACGTGTCGAGGCCTGCGGGGAGTCCCCCAGGACGGCTGTCCACTCGACCGCGGCCCCGACCGCCGAGGACGCGGTCGCCGTGGACGTCAGCGGACGGCCCCTGCACTCCGAGGTCCCCGACCTGGACCGGTTCTTCCGGCCCGAGTCGGTCGCCGTCATCGGCGCCTCCGACGCCGAGGGCAGACCGAACACCGGCATCACCCGCCAGCTCATCGCCTGGGCGCAGCGCGTCGGCGCCCGGATCCACCCCGTGCACCCGACCCGGGAGAGCGTCTTCGGGCTGCCCTGCGCGCCCACGGTCACGGCCCTGCCCGAACAGGTGGACCTCGCCGTCCTCCTCGTCGCCGACCCGCTCCCCGTCATCGAGGAACTCGCCGAGACCAAGGTGAAGTTCGCCGTCGCCTTCGCCTCCGGCTTCGCCGAGACCGGCGACGCGGGCGCCGCCGCCCAGGCCCGCCTGGCGGCCGCCGTCGGCCGCTCGGGCCTGCGCCTGCTGGGCCCCAACACGAACCTCAACGCCTTCGAGGAGTTCCGCGACGACCTCGACGGCCCGGCCATCGCCCTGATCACCCAGTCCGGGCACCAGGGCCGGCCCGTCTACACCCTCCAGGAGCTGGGCATCCGCCTCTCCCACTGGGCGCCGACCGGCAACGAGGCCGACCTGGAGACCTCCGACTTCATCTCGTACTTCGCCGAGCGGCCCGAGGTCGGGGCCATCGCCTGCTACGTCGAAGGCCTCAAGGACGGCCGGTCCTTCCTGCTCGCCGCCGACCGGGCGGCCCGCAACGGCGTCCCGGTCGTCGCCGTCAAGGTCGGCCGCACCGAGACCGGGGCGCGCATGGCCGCCTCCCACACCGGGAAGCTGACCGGCGCGGACACCGTCGTGGACGCCGCCATGCGCCAGTTCGGCGTGATCCGCGTCGACGGCCTGGACGAACTCCAGGACACGGCCGCGCTGCTGGCCCGCGCCCGCAAACCCCGGGCCGACGGCGTGGTCGTCTACTCCATCTCCGGCGGCACCGGAGCCCACTTCTCCGACCTCGCCTCCGAGGCGGGCCTGACCCTGCCCACCCTCTCCCGGGCCAAGCAGGACGAGCTCCACCAGTGGATCCCGGAGTACCTGAACGTCGCCAATCCCGTCGACAACGGCGGCCACCCCGTCGGCGACTGGCGCGGCCGCAAGATCATCGATGCGATCCTCGCCGACCCGTCCGTCGGCGTACTGATCTGCCCGATCACCGGCCCCTTCCCCCCGATGAGCGACAAGCTCGCCCAGGACCTGGTGGACGCCGCCGACGCCACGGACAAGCTGATCTGCGTGATCTGGGGCTCCCCGGTCGGCACCGAGGAGGCCTACCGCGCCACCCTGCTCGGCTCGTCCCGCGTCGCCACCTTCCGTACCTTCGGCAACTGCATCACCGCCGTACGCGCCTACCTCGGCCACCACCGCTTCACCGCGGCCTACCGCTCCCCCTTCGACGAGGCCCCGCGCACCCCCTCCCCCTCGTACCGCAAGGCGCAGGCCCTGATGCGGCCGGGCCAGCAGCTCAGCGAGCACGCGGCGAAGCAGCTGCTGCGCGCGTACGGAATACGGGTTCCCCGCGAGCAGCTGGTGACCAGCGCGGCGGCGGCCGTCCGCGCGGCCGGCCTGGTCGGCTACCCCGTCGTCATGAAGGCGTCGGGCCCGCAGCTCGGCCACAAGACCGAACTCGGCCTGGTCAAGATCGGGCTGACCTCGGCCAGCCAGATCCGCGACGCGTACCGGGAGCTCACCGACATCGCCCGCTACGAGAACGTGCCGCTGGACGGCATCCTGGTGTGCCAGATGGTCGAGCGGGGCGTCGAGATGGTCGTCGGCGTCACCCAGGACGACCTCTTCGGCCCCACCGTCACCGTCGGCCTCGGTGGTGTCCTCGTGGAGGTCCTGCACGACGCGGCGGTCCGCGTGCCGCCCTTCGGTGAGGACCAGGCGCGCCGGATGCTCACGGAGCTGCGCGGGCATGCGCTGCTGGAGGGGGTACGGGGGGCGCCGCCGGCCGATGTCGACGCCCTGGTGGAAGTCATCCTGCGGATCCAGCGGATGGCGCTGGAGCTCGGCGACGAGCTGTCCGAGCTGGACATCAACCCCCTGATGGTGCTGCCGCGGGGGCAGGGAGCGGTGGCGCTGGACGCGCTGGCCATCTGCCGCTGACCGGGCCGGGGGTCATGCCGCTGACCGGGCCGGGGGTCATGCCGCTGACCGCGCCGCGGGGTCATGCCGCGGCGCGGAGGCCCGACCGGGGCTCGCGACCCCCGCCTGCCCGCTCCCGGGGCTCCGCCATCCAGCCTCGCCGGCGTTTGAGGCGCGGGGTCCGGGGCGGAGCCCCAGGGGCCTTTCAGCCCGTCCGGCGTCTGAGGACCGGGTCCGGGCGGAGGCCGGGGAACGGTGGAAGGGCGGGTGGGGGACGGCCCCGCGCAGCGGCACCCGCGACCCGCACCGGCTCACCGCCCGCACCCACGACCCGCACCCCCCACCCCCACCCCGCCCACCCCACACGAACGGAGTTTCACGATGACCGGCACCCCCGAGGACGAAGTCCTCCACCGCACGGACAACGGCGTCGCCTGGATCACCCTCAACCGGCCCGACGCCATGAACGCCGTCACCTGGGACCAGCGCGAGCGGGTCATCGCCCTGCTCGGTGACGCCTCCGCCGACCCCGCTGTGCGTGCCGTCGTCGTCACCGCCACCGGCAAGGGCTTCTGCGCCGGCGCCGACCTCCGGGGCGCGCCCGTCACCGGCGACCGCGTCGCCGGTGACGTCGCCCGCACGATCCGCCTCGGCGCGCAGCGCCTGATCACCGCGGTCCTCGACTGCGAGAAGCCGGTCATCGCTGCGGTCAACGGCACCGCCGCCGGCATCGGCGCGCACCTCGCGCTCGCCTGCGACCTGGTCATCGCCGCCGAACAGGCCCGCTTCATCGAGGTGTTCGTGCGCCGCGGCCTGGTCCCCGACGGCGGCGGCGCATACCTGCTGCCGCGTCTGGTCGGCCCGCAGAAGGCCAAGGAGCTGATGTTCTTCGGCGACGCCGTCCCGGCGGCCGAGGCCGCACGCCTCGGTCTGGTCAACAAGGTGGTCCCGGCCGAGGAGCTGGAGACCACCGCCCGCGCGTGGGCCGAGCGCCTCGCCCAGGGCCCCACCCGCGCCCTCGCGATGACGAAGCAGCTGGTCAACGCCTCCCTGGACAGTGACCGGACGACCGCACTGGCCGCCGAGGCCACCGCCCAGGAGATCAACATGACCACGGCCGACGCCAACGAGGGCGTGTCGAGCTTCGTCGAGCGCCGCACCCCCAAGTACTCCGGCCGGTAGGGCACGGCGAACCGTTCGCTACATGCGCGGGTCCGGCTTCAGCAGCGCGAACACCGCCCCGGAGGGGTCCGCCAGCCACGCGATCCGCCCGACCTCCGGCACGTCGGACGCCGGCATGACCACCGACCCTCCGTTCCCCGTGGCCGTCTCCACGGCGGCGTCGACGTCCGGCACGTGGAAGTACGGCGTCCAGCGCGGCTCCCCGCCCTCCCCCATCTGCGGCGCGACCCCGCCGAAGGAGGCGTCCTGCTGGTCCCCGTCGGCCACGCTCAGCACGCGGTACGTCATCCCCGGCGCCTCCATCTCGGACTGCCGCCACCCGAACACCCCGGCGTAGAAGGCGATGGCCGCTCCCGGGTCCTGCGCGTGGAGCTCCGCCCACACCAGCGTGTTGTCGGCGGAGGCCAGCTGGAACCCGGCGGTCTTCCCGGGCTGCCAGGACGCGAACTCGGCGCCCTGCGGGTCGGTGAACTGCGCCAGCCAGCCCTCGCCCATGACGTCCATGGGCTCCATCCGCACGCTCCCGCCGCCGTCCTTGACGGCCTTGGTGGTGGCCTGGATGTCGGGGCTCATGAAGTGGATCATCCACGCGGACTTCGCCCCCTCCTCGGTGAGCGGGCCCAGCGCGGCGACGGTCTTGCCGTCCAGCTGGAAGAAGCCGTACCCGCCCGCCTCCGGCCCGGCGGAGACGAAGTTCCAGCCGAACAGGGCGCTGTAGAAGCGCGCGGCGCCGTCGGTGTCGGGGCTGCCGAGGTCGAGCCAGTTGGGTGATCCGGTACGGAAGTCGGTGCCGAGCATGGTTTCTCCAGCGGGTGGGGTGGACGACGACCCCGGCCACGATGCCGACCGTCCCGGGCCGTCAGCCCGCACTTCCCCCGGCGGGGCGGTGGATTCACCCGTGAGGGGGAACCCGGGCGCTCACCACTCCAGCTTCGCGATCTCCGCCAGCAACGTCTCCTCCAGGCCCTTGCGGCAGACCAGCAGGTCCGGCAGCCGGGGGTCGCGCCGGTTGTAGCGCAGGGGCGATCCGTCGAGCCGCGAGGCGTGCGCTCCGGCCGCCAGTGCCACGGCGACCGGGGCCGCGGAGTCCCATTCGTACTGGCCGCCGCCGTGGACGTAGGCGTCGACCGTACCGAGGACGACGGCCGAAATCTTGACGCCGGCCGAGCCCGTCGGAACCATCTCGGCCCCCAGTGCGGCGCTGAGCTTCCCGACCGACGCGGGCGGCCGCGTACGGCTCACCGCGATGCGCAGCGGGGCGCCGGCCGCAGCTGAGGCTGGCGAAGGCACCGACAGCCCGGTCCCGGTGGCGAGCACCCGGTCACGGGCGGGCAGCGCGACGGCGCCCGCCGCGAGTCGCTCCCCCTCCCAGAGGGCGACGTGGACGGCCCAGTCGTCCCGGCCCTCCTCGGCGTATTCGCGTGTGCCGTCGAGCGGGTCGACGATCCACACCCGGGGTGCGCCGAGCCGGGCCGCGGAATCGGCCGCCTCCTCGGAGAGCACCGCGTCGCCGGGCCGGCGGGCCGCCAGTTCCCGGGCGAGGAACTCCTGCGCAGCCCGGTCCCCCGCCGTGCGCAGGGCGGCGGAGTCCGCGAAACCGGTCCGTGCCCGCAGTTCCAGCAGGACGCCTCCCGCGCGCTCCGCCAGGTCGGCCGCGCAGGCGTGGTCGTCGTACGTCATCGTCTTCCCTCTCCTCTCCGACATCCCTGTCCGTCATCCGTCCGACAACCCGCGCCCCCTCAGCACCCTGCGGGTCAGGGGCGCGAACACCAGCAGCTCGATCCCGACTCCCAAGAGCAGGATCAGCAGGATCGACGCCAGGACCAGCGGCATGTCCTGGTTGACCCGGGCGTTCTCCAGCAGGTGCCCGAGGCCCATCCCCAGGTCCGGGGAGCTGGCGATGAGCTCGGCAGCCATGAGGGAGCGCCAGGAGAACGCCCAGCCCTGCTTGAGGCCGGCCAGATAGCCGGGGACCGCGGCCGGCAGCAGTACGTGGCGCACCCCGGCGAGACCGGTCGCGCCCATGGTGCGTCCCGCGCGCAGATAGATCGGGGGCACCTGGTCCATGCCGGAGATCAGGCCGTTGGCTATGGACGGTACGGCTCCGAGCAGCACGACCGCGTAGATCGTGGCGTCCGTCAGGCCGAACCAGACGATGGCGGCGGGCACCCAGGCCACCGACGGCAGCGACTGGAGCCCGGACAGGATCGGGCCGATGGCCGTCCGTACCGGTGCGACGCGGCCGACCAGCAGGCCGAGCGGCGTCGCGATGACGGCCGAGACGGCGAATCCGAGCGCACCGCGCCAGACGCTCTCTCCGACGACGCCCAGGATCGTTCCCTCGTACCACTGGTCCTGCAGCGCCCGCCACACGTCGATCGGCGCCGGCAACAGATAGCGCGGCTTGAGTTCCGCCTCGCAGGCCAGCTGCCACGCGGCGAGGAGCAGCGCGACGGCGATCAGCGGGGGCAGCAGCCGCGTCCGCAGGGTGCGCCGCAGCGTGGAGCGGCGGGCGGCGGCCCGGCCCGTCTCCAGGGCGTCGAGTCCGGCCTCCAGGCCCGCGAGGTCGCCGGCCTCGCGCCTGGTGTCAGTGCTGACCATGGCGGCGGATCTCCCTCCGGAGCTGTTCGGTGATCTCAAGGGACAGCTCGGCGACGTCCGCGTCCTCGATGCGGCGCGGCTGCGCGATGTCCACGACCCATTCCCGGGCGATCCGCCCGGGGCGCGAGGACAGCAAGATCACCCGCTGGCCGAGCCGTACCGCCTCGCGCACGTTGTGGGTGACGAAGAGGACGGACAGCGAGCCCGCGGCGGACCCGCTCTTGTTCGCGGTCTGCCAGACGCGGGTGAGCTCCCCGTGCAGGACGTCCCGGGTGATGGCGTCGAGCGCGGCGAAGGGCTCGTCCATCAGGAGCAGCCCGCTGTCCTGGGCGAGCGCCCGGGCCAGGGCCACGCGCTGGCGCATACCGCCCGAAAGCTCGTGCACGCGCTTGCCGAAGGCGTCCTGGAGCCGTACGAGTTCGAGGAGCCGCTGCGCCTCCGCGCGCCGCGCGGGCTTGGCCCTGCCGGCCAGTTTCAGCGCCAGCTCGATGTTCTGCCCCGCGGTCAGCCAGGGGAACAGCGCGTGCTCCTGGAACATCAGCGCCGGCCGGTCGCCCGCCACGTCGATGGCTCCGGCCGTCGGGCGGTCGAGTCCGGCGATCAGGTTCAGGAGGGTGGACTTGCCGCAGCCGGACGCTCCGAGGACGGTGACGAACTCACCGGCCGAGACGGCGAGGTTGATGTCGTCGAGGACGAGCTGTTCCCCCGCGGCCACGGGGAACGACATCGACATGTTCTCGACGCGTACGGCGGCCGCGTTCATCGGACCGGCCCCAGACCGGCCGCCGTCTCGTCGACCACGGGCCGGTTCACCGACCGCAGCGCGTCGTTGAGCGGCCGCAGGTCGTAGATCCCCCGCAGGTCGGCGTCCTGCAGCAGGCCCACCGTCACGGCGTGCTGTGCCTGGGTGCGCAAGGTGGAAGCCAGCGGGTCGTGCAGGAATCTCAGGCCCCGGAACGCCGCGTCGAGTACGTCCTCGGGCAGCGGTTTGCCGGTGAGTTCCGCCAGGGCACTGTTGATGCGCACTTTCGCCTCCTGCGGGTGTCCGGCGATCCAGTCGTTCGTACGGATGGAGCCGCGCAGCACCGCCTCGACCACATCGGGATGCTCGGCGAGGAACTTCCGCGAGACGATCACGTTCGTCACGACGAAGTCCCCGCCCGGCCAGAGGTCCTTCTCCTCCAGCAGCCGCTTGCCGCCCTTGGCCACCAGCAGCGACGCGGTCGGTTCGGGCACCCACGCGGCGTCGATGCTGCCCCGCTCGAAGAGTCCGGGTATCTCCTTGTTGTCCGCCCGCACCACGCTCACATCGCCCCGGCCGGTGGTCGCGTCGACGGTGAACCCCTGGTCCGCGAGGTAGGCGAGGAGCGCGACGTCCTGCGTGTTGCCGAGCTGTGGGGTGGCGATCCGCTTGCCCGCGAGCCCCTTCCCCGCCTGCTCGGTCTTCTTCGGGTCGGCGACCAGGGAGACGCCGCCGGAGGCCGCGCCGGAGATGATGCGCAGCGCCTTCCCCTGGGACTTCGCGTAGCCGTTGACCGCGGGCGACGGGCCGATGAAGCCGATGTCGACCGAGCCGGCGTTGAGCGCCTCGATCTCGGAGGGGCCCGCGTTGAAGACCTGGGTGCTCAGCTTCGTACCGCCCAGCTCGGCGGCGAACATGCCCTCGCGGGCGCCCAGCAGGGCGGTGGCGTGGGTGAGGTTGGCGAAGTATCCGATGCTGACGGTGGACGCGGACAGCGGCGTGCCCGTACCGGCGGCGGCGAGCGGCTCGTGCCGTGCGCGGTCCTTCGCGCGCGAGCCGTATCCGCAGCCTGCCAGCGCCGCGATCAGCAGCGCCGTCACGACGATCCGGGCCGTTGCTGTCCTTCCGCTACGCGAGCGCACCGGCGTCGCCTCCGGGGTCCGACGTGAAGGATTCGCCTGCCATGCCTGCCGCGAGGGTGGTGCCGTCGGCGGGGTCGATCAGGAGGAAGGACCCGGTGCGGCGGGAGTCGGCGTACGCGTCGAGCGCGAGGGGTTCGGCGGTACGCACGACGAC
>NZ_JBEZLW010000058.1:0-36804 GCF_040652395.1 Streptomyces sp. NPDC048269 | reverse complement strand
ACCTCATTTCCTCCGGGGTTCCCCGGTGAGGGCGTACTTCAAATAAACCCTGCGAGCGGATGTGCGTCACGACACTCGAATACGTGGCTGGACATCCAGAACCGATCTTGGTAAAAGGCGGCGATGCGCCAGGACGGTGAGATCAGCACCGGGACGGGAACGGCCAGCCCGGGCTCACAGCGGACCGGAGCACGGGGGCTGCACGTGCTGGCCCATGCCCTGGACGGGGTGGAGTCTCAGCGCACCGGGATGATGTCGGGAGCGCCGAGCCGCACGGCGTCGGCGGTCTGGTCGTCCGGCTGCCGTTGGGCCTCGCGTTCAGCGGCCACCCGCTTCAGGTAGTGGTTGACCTCGCGGTCCTGGTGCGCCCGGTCCCATCCCAGATGGGGCGCCATCAGCTCCGCGACGGTCCGCGCCGCGTCCACGCCACGGTCCCAGGACTCGATCGAGATCCGGGTACGCCGGGCGAGCACGTCCTCCAGGTGGCGGGCTCCCTCATGGGTCACCGCGTAGACGGCCTCGACCCGCAGGTAGTCGTCGGAGCTCGGCAGCGGCGCGCCGAGCGAGGGGTCGGCCGCGACCAGGGCGAGCAGTTCGTGCACCAGGGAGCCGTAGCGGTTCAGGAGGTGCTCGATGCGGGCGACGTGCAGCCCGGAGCGCTCGGCGAGGTGGTGCCGGGAGTTCCACAGGGCCGGATAGCCGTCGGCGCCGAGCAGCGGAACGCGTTGCGTGACACAGTCGGGCACCTTCTCGTCCAGACCGCGGGCCGCCTCGTCGACCGCGTCCCTGGCCATGACCCGGTACGTCGTGTACTTGCCGCCGGCCACCACGACGAGCCCGGGGACCGGGTGTGCGACCAGGTGCTCCCGCGACAGTTTGCTGGTCTCCGCGGCCTCACCGGACAGGAGGGGACGCAGACCGGCGTAGACGCCCTCCACGTCCTCCGGAACGAGGGGCGTGGCCAGGACGCTGTTGACGTGTTCCAGCAGGTAGGTGACGTCCTTGGAGCTGAGGGCGGGATGAGCCTTGTCGAGTGTCCAGTCGGTGTCGGTGGTCCCGATGATCCAGTGTCGTCCCCAGGGGATGACGAACAGCACGCTCTTCTCGGTGCGGAGGATCAGCCCGGTGCGGGAGTTGATCCGGTCACGGGGGACGAGCAGGTGTACGCCCTTGGACGCGCGGACGTGGAACTGGCCGCGCGTGCCCGCCATGGCCTGGGTGTCGTCGGTCCACACACCGGTCGCGTTGATGACCTGTTTGGCCCGCACCTCCGTCTCGGCGCCGGTTTCCAGATCGGTGACGACGGCCCCCACCACCCGCTCGCCCTGCCGCAGGAAGCGGCTGACGCGGGTGCGGTTGGCGGCCAGCGCTCCATAGGCGACCGCCGTGCGGGTGAGGAACATGGTGTGCCGGGCGTCGTCCACCTGGGCGTCCCAGTACTGGATGGCGCCGACGAGGGCGTCGGAGCGCAGCGCGGGCGCCTCGTGCAGGGCTCGGCGCTTGAGCAGGTGGCGGTGGTGGGGCAGGCCGCTGGAGGTGCCGGAGGCAGCGGCCATGGTGTCGTACAGCAGTACGCCGGCGCCGACGTACGGACGCTCCCAGATCCGGTGCTGCAGGGGGTAGAGGAAGGGCACCGGACGCACCAGATGGGGTGCCAGGAGCCGGAGCAGGAGGCCGCGCTCCTTGAGGGCTTCGGCGACGAGCCGGAAGTCCAGCATCTCCAGGTAGCGCAGGCCGCCGTGGATGAGCTTGCTGGAGCGGCTGGACGTCCCCGAGGCCCAGTCCCGGGCTTCGACGAGGCCGACGCTCAGGCCCCGTGTGGCGGCGTCCAGGGCCGCCCCGGAGCCGACGACGCCACCACCGACGACGAGGACGTCGAGTTCACGCTCTCCCAGCCGGACGAGGGCCTGCGCGCGTGCCGCGGGCGAGAGGGCCACCGGGTCCGCCATGGTCTCCTCCTCGTGCTGTCGTGCGGGTACGGGCCGCGCACGCGACGGTGGCGGCCCGTGCGGTCACTCTCGACCCCTGGCCCCTGGCCCCTCGGCCCCTCGGCCCCTCGGCCCCTCGGCCCCTCGGCCGGAAGCTATTCGACCTTGGCCCAGTCGAGCGTGCGCTCCACCGCCTTCTTCCAGCCCGCGTACCCTTCCGCGCGCTGGTCCTCGGACCACTGGGGCTCCCAGCGCTTGGACTCCTGCCAGTGGGTGCGCAGCTCGTCCGTGTCCCGCCAGAAGCCGGTGGCCAGGCCGGCCGCGTAGGCGGCGCCGAGCGCGGTCGTCTCGGCGACGACCGGCCGGCTGACCGGTACGCCGAGGACGTCGGCCTGGATCTGCATGCACAGGTCGTTGGCCGTGACGCCGCCGTCGACCTTGAGCACGTCGAGGTGGACGCCGGAGTCCTGCTCCATCGCCTCCACCACGTCACGGCTCTGGTAGCAGATGGCTTCCAGGGTGGCGCGCGCCAGGTGGCCGTTGTCGTTGTACCGGGCGAGGCCGACGATCGCGCCGCGGGCGTCGGAGCGCCAGTACGGGGCGAACAGACCGGAGAAGGCGGGGACGAAGTAGATGCCGCCGTTGTCCTCGACGGTACGGGCCAGGCGTTCGCTCTCCCCGGCGTCACTGATGATCTTCAGCTGGTCGCGCAGCCATTGCACCGCGGAGCCGGTGACGGCGATGGAGCCCTCCAGTGCGTAGATCGCCGGGCTGTCGCCGAATTGGTACGCCACGGTGGTGAGGAGGCCGTGCTGGGACCGGACCAGTTCGGTGCCGGTGTTGAGCACCAGGAAGTTGCCGGTGCCGTACGTGTTCTTGGCTTCGCCCGGCGCGTAGCAGACCTGCCCGACGGTGGCTGCCTGCTGGTCGCCGAGCACACCGGTGATGGGGATGGCGGCCCGAAGCGGCCGGGACGTGCGGGTCTGTCCGAACGCCTCCGCGTGGGAGGACGGGTTGATGGTGGGCAGCATCGCCCGGGGAACGCCGAAGAAGCCCAGCAGTTCGTCGTCCCAGTCGAGGGTCTCCAGGTCCATCAGCATGGTGCGGCTGGCATTGGTCACGTCGGTGGCGTGGATGCCGCCGTCCGGGCCGCCGGTGAGGTTCCACAGCACCCAGCAGTCGGTGTTGCCGAAGAGGGCATGGCCCTGCTCGGCCGCCTCGCGGACTCCGTCGACGTTCTCCAGGATCCACTGGATCTTGCCGCCGGAGAAGTACGTGGCCGGCGGCAGCCCCGCCTTGCGGCGGATGACGTCGCCCTGGCCCGAGCGTTCCAGCGCTGCCGCGATGGAGTCGGTACGGGTGTCCTGCCAGACGATGGCGTTGTAGTACGGGCGGCCGTTGCGCGGGTCCCAGACGACGGTCGTCTCCCGCTGGTTGGTGATGCCGATGGCCGCCAGGTCCTCCGGCGAGAGACCTCCGTGCCGGAGCGCGTTCTGGATCACCGAGTTGGTGCGCTCCCAGATTTCCACCGGGTCGTGTTCGACCCACCCCGAGCGCGGGAGGATCTGCGCGTGCTCGAGCTGGTGCCTCGCCACCTCGTTGCCTGCATGGTCGAAGATCATGAAACGGGTGCTGGTGGTCCCCTGGTCCACCGCGCCGACGAAGTCCGCCATGGGATGCCGCCTCTCCTTGGGCTCTCCCCGGGGCGGCCGGATTCACGGCCGCCCCGGGAGCCGGTCAGCTCTCGTGTCAGCTCTCGTCCGGGGCCGGGACCCGTCCGGGGGGCTCCGGCTCGGCGGTCGGCAGGAACCGGCCGATGAAGAACTTGTACAGGCCCGCTCCCAGCAGGCCCCCGACCAGCGGACCGACGATCGGCACCCAGAAGTAGAAGTGCCCGTACTGATCTCGCCACGCTCCGCCGTACCCGGTGAGGAAGCTGGCCAGCCGGGGACCGAAGTCGCGGGCCGGATTGATCGCGTAACCCGCGTTGGTGCCCCACGCCATACCGATGGCCACGACGATCAGGCCGACGATGAACGGCGCCAGGTTGGCGCCGGGGGGCGTGTTGAGCAGGTCCGTGACCGCCAGGATCAGCAGCAGCAGGATCGCGGTGCCGATGACCTGGTCGCGGAGCGCGCCCCATTCGGTGACCGGCAGGTTCGTATTGCCGTTGGCGGGCAGTGTGGAGAAGACGCCTTGCGTCTTGATCGTGTGGGTGGGGTCCGCCTTCGCCAGCGCCTCGGTGTAGTTCCACCGGACGATCAGGGCCGCCACGAAGGCCCCGGCCGTCTGGGCCAGCGCGTAGGGGGCCACTCTGCTCCACGGGAAGCCCTTGAACGCCGCCAGCGCGACGGTCACCGCGGGATTGAGGTGAGCACCGCTCAGCCTCGCCGCGACGTAGACGCCCAGAGTGACGCCGAGGCCCCAGGCCCAGGCGATGCTGTCGTGGTTTCCCAGGCCGCCCGCCGGGTCCGTGAGGGCCCCGCCGGCGACTACCTGAGCCACCACGCCGCACCCGAAGAGGATGAGGATCATGGTGCCGGCGAATTCTGCTGAAAGCTCGCCGACCAGCCCGGATTTCTTGAGCCGCTCAGCCATGGGTGCCCGCTTCCCGCCGGCCCGAGGACCGGCCGTCGACTGCCCCGAGTTCTCCAGGAATCATCGTAAGACCGACCGGTCGAACGCGCGCGAGGCGGCTCGGCCTCCGATGCGGTCGCGAGGCATCCGTCGCGCATGTGCACGGCGTGACGGCACACTGTTAACACGGCGTGCGATCGTTCATATGGCGTGCGATCGCGAATGCGCCCGCCTGTCACCGGCGCTGCCTGAGCTCCGTAAGGCACCTGGTCAGAGGCTCATCCGCCGGTTCCACCCGGGAGGTAGGCATGAGGATGCTGATCAACAGTCCGGAGACCGTGGTCGCCGACGCCCTGCGGGGCCTGGCGGCCGCCCATCCCGAGCTCGACGTCGACGTGGAGCGGCGGGTCGTCGTACGGCGGGACGCGCGCGAGGGCGGCCGGGTCGGACTGGTGTCCGGCGGCGGCTCCGGGCACGAACCGCTGCACGCGGGCTTCGTCGGCCCCGGCATGCTCTCGGCGGCCTGCCCCGGGGAGGTGTTCACCTCGCCGGTGCCCGATCAGATGCTGCGGGCGGCCGGCGCCGTGAACTCCGGGCAGGGCGTGCTGTTCGTCGTCAAGAACTACACCGGGGACGTACTGAACTTCCAGATGGCCGCCGAACTCGCCCAGGAGGACGGCGTCCAGGTCGAGAGCGTGCTGGTCAACGACGACGTCGCGGTCACCGACAGCCTCTACACGGCCGGACGGCGCGGCACGGGCGCCACCCTCTTCGTCGAGAAGATCGCCGGGGCCGCCGCCGAGGAAGGCGCGCCGCTGGAGCAGGTCGCGGCGACCGCGCGGCGCGTCAACGCGTCCTCGCGGAGCTTCGGCGTGGCGCTCAGCGCCTGCACCACGCCCGCCAAGGGCAGCCCCACCTTCGACCTGCCCGACGGTGACCTGGAACTGGGGATCGGGATCCACGGCGAGCCCGGCCGGGAGCGGCGCGCCATGATGCCCTCCCGGGAGATCGCCGAGACCGCGGTGGGCGCCGTACTGGAGGACCTGGCCGAGGTGGGGCCTGCCGACGGGCCGGTGCTGGCCCTGGTCAACGGGATGGGCGCCACACCCCTGCTGGAGCTCTACGGGTTCCACGCCGAAGTCGCACGGGTGCTGGACGCACGGGGCGTACCGGTCGCCCGGACGCTGGTCGGCAACTACGTCACCTCCCTCGACATGGCCGGCTGCTCGGTGACCCTGTGCCGGGCCGACGAAGAGCTGCTACGCCTGTGGGACGCACCCGTGCAGACGGCCGCGCTGCGCTGGGGCCGCTGACATCACCTGGCCGACGCCATCCGACGACGGCCCGAGGCAAGGGTCGGGCCGTCGTCAGGTGTGGGGCAGCGCGCCCTTCAGCTTCGCGTGCAGATCCTTGGCGAGCCTCGCGTCCGAGGGTGGTTTGTCGGCGTAGAGGCGGCGCAGTTCGGTGGTGAAGGTCTGGGTGAACGCACCGTACAGAGGGGTGCGGGGGCGTTGGACGGCGTTCTGCAGTGCGGGCAGCAGGGTGTCGCGCGCGTACTTCGGCCGGCCTTGATCGTCCCTCGGCATGCGGTCGGTGCTCTCGGCGGACGGAGTGGCCGGGCCGGGGGCCTTGGCCGCGCGGCACGCCAGGCCGTCTTCGTTGTAGGCGGACAGCCTGGTGGCCGCGAACCCCGCGTCGAGCAGGCAGCGTTCGCTCTCCTGACTGGTGAGGAACTTGATCAGCGCCTTGGCCGCGTCCCCGCGCTTCGATGCCGTGGTCACGGCCAGGTTCTGGCCTCCCAGAACCGCCTTGCCGGGCAGCGGGGCCACCCCCAGCTGCTGGTCGGTCAGGGACTGGTACAGGGTGCGGTAGGCGTACGGCCAGTGGCGGAGGAAGGCGGTTCGGCCGTCGGCGAAGTCCCCCAGGGACTCGGCCTCGTCGGAGCGGCCGGCATCCGGCAGGGTGTAGGGGGCCTTGGTCCGGTCGCGCAGTTCCTCCAGCCCCGCCTTCAGGTCCTGCGCGGAACCGGTGTACCGCCCGGCGCCGTCGGTGAGGCGGAGGCCGTCGACGGCGGAGGCGAACGCCTCGATGCCGTTGACCGTGAGGCCCTCGTACGGCGCGAGCTGGGTGGTCCACCCCTTCTCGTAGCCGTCCCGCGTGCTGCGGCCGGCGTCGCTCACGTTGCCGATGAGCCGCTGGACCGTGGACCACTCGGTGTCCTTGCCGAGTTCGGTGTCCGTGACGCCCGCGTTCTTCAGGTAGTCGCGGCGGTAGAAGAGCAGCCCGACATCGCTGTTGAACGGAACGGCGTACAGCTTCCCGTCCCAGCCGGCCGTGGCGGCGACGGAGGGGATGACGTCCGCGTCCACCAGCTCGTCGGGGAGCTGCTGGACCAGGCCCGCGTCCGCGAACTCGGGTATCCAGGTCACGTCGAGATTGACCACGTCGTACTCCGCACTGCCGGACTGGAGCGCGCCCAGCAATTGGCTGCGCTGCTGGTCCGCGGAACCCGGCAGCTCGACCAGGCGGGCCCGGAAGCTGGAGCCCTTCTCCTCCTGCTGGCTGTTCCACTGCTCGATCAGCTTCTGCCGGATGCCGCCCTTGCCGGTGACGTCACGTCCGCTGGCCACCACGATGGTGCCCTCCGCGGCACCGGCGTCAGCCGGCTGGGCTGCGACCTCGGAGCCGCCGCGACCGCTCCCGCTGCATGCTCCCAGCGTGAGGAGCGCCGTGAGGACCGCGGCGAGGGCCCGGGGGCACCGGCCGGACGGACCACCCCGTCTGCTGCCGGGCGTCATCCCCCGCCCCCTGTTCCCACTCGGGCGACCTCGTCGCGCAGTCCGGCCACCAGATCGGTCCTGGTGTCCAGGCAGCGCCCGCCGCTCGCCTCGGAAATGACCGCGTCCGGCTTGCCCTTGTCGCAGCCGCCGCTGTCCAGGGATGCCATGACCACCGGAACCTTCCTGTCCCGCGCGTACGCGCGCAAGCCGTCGAGCCGTCCACTCTCGACCAGCCGGTTGTTGTCCTCGTCGTCGGTGATGTAGACGATCAGCTGCGGTCGTTCGTCGTCGGCGCCGCGTCCGGACATGTCCTCCAGGGCCGCGACCAGGGCCCGGTACGGATCAGCCTCCACGTCCTTGATCTGGGCCCGTTGGTCGATGGCGCGCTCGGCGTCCTCGCGCCGGTACCGGCCGAAGGGCAGCAGCTCCTGGTGCGCGAGCGGGGCGCCGGGCGCGGCCGCGACGGCCCAGACGCCGTACTCGTCCCGGTCCCCCAGGCCACCGAGCGACTGCTTGACGATGCCGGGCGCGCCGCCGGGCCCCTCCCACAAGTCGCCCATCGAGCCGGAACTGTCGAGGAGGAACAGCACCCGTCCGGGGCCGTTGGCCTCCCGGTACTCCTTCAGTGCCGTGGCCATGGCGGCCTGGCGGGCGGGGGCGGGAAGGGTGCCGGGGCTGCCGAGGGCGCCGAAATCACTGAAGGTGAGGTCGGGGGCGAGGGGCCGGTGTTCCACTGCGCTGCGGAAGCCGTCCTTGCCGAACTCGACGAGCCCGCCCCGGGCCTCCTCCCCGGCCTGCCCGTTGCCACCGCCCGCCGTGGGCTGACCGGCACCGGTCAGCCAGGCGCGGAACCGCTTGACCGCGTCCTGCCGCGCGGCCGTATCGCGGCCGGCCTCCTTCCAGCGCACCTGTACGAACGTCGGGTCCAGGCCCGGCGCGTCATCGGGGTAGAAGGCCATCCGCCGGGCCCGCGTCGTGCTGTCGCAGTCCACTCCGGACTTCATCAGGAACTCCGGCACGAGGGCCGCGGTGCGGTCGTCCACGGATTCGTCGTCGGGCAGCACGCACAGCAGGTTGCCGCTGGTGGGCGAGGGCGGTCCGGGCTGCGCGACGCGGTCTTCGGCAGCGGCCGCGTTCGTCCCTCCCACACCTCCGTCACCTCCCGCACCTCCCACCCCGTGCAAGCCGACGGTCGCCACCAGGCCCGAGTCCGTGTGCTCCGGGTCCGGACGCCGTACTTCCGCCTTCGAGTCACGCGTGCGCAGTGCGTCCATCAGCGTCGTGAGGCCGCCGGTCCGGCCGGCGAGCCCCACAGCCGCGAGCTGCTGCGGCACGGCGAGCACGACGGGCGAGTAGGCGAACGGGGCCGGGTCGACGAGCAGTTCCGCGTAGCTGCGCTGCTCCTGCGGCGGGCGGGCACGGTTGGCGCTCGCCGAGGTCGCGGGAATCCAGATGTCCGGCTGGGGGCCGATGTCGCGCTGCGGATTGACCGCCTCCGACGTGGGCCGCTGCCACGGGTCGGACTGGTCGTGGAACGCGGCGACGACGTTCGCGGCGCCGGCGCTGTACACGGTGATGCCACTGCGCCGGCAGCCGTCACCGGTCCGGTTCGCGTCCGAGACCAGGAACACCTCCGTCGCCTTGCGGACGGTGGACTCGATGTCGGGGTCGGTGAGCAGCCGGAGTTCGAGCGGTGGCTTGCAGGGCAGCCCGCTGCCGAGGTGGTACCCGTCGAGGAGGGACCCGGCGGGGACGAGACCCCCGAGCACGATGAGCGCGCCGGCGGTGACCGCGACCGAACGGGTCCTGCCGCCCGGCCGTCGACGGGCGGTCCGGCTCGGATCGCCGGCCGGACGCGGGCGGCGTCTTGCGGGAAACGGCCACAACGAACGGCGGTCCCGCGGGGGCACGGCTGTCTTGGTTGTCCCTGCCGACTCTGTTGTCTCTGGTGCCTCTGGTGTCTCTGGTGCCTCTGTTCCCTCTGCTGTCCCTGATAACTCTGTCCCGGCTTCAGCGGTCAACTCTGTCCCGGCTTCAGCGCCGGGGACCTGCGGGCCGCCGATCCCGGGGTCCGCCGCGAGCAGCACGTCCGTGCCCGAACCGGCCGGGCGGCTCTGCGGCTCCCACTTCTCGGCGGGCTCGCGCAGCGTCGTGTGATGCGCCGACATGTACGCCCACAACCGCTCCGCCAGCTCCTTGAACCCCACGGGAGCCACAGGAGCGCCGTGTGCGTCGACACGCAGCAGGCGTATCAGCTCCGCGGTGAAGGGTGTCGGGGTGGCGTCGTCCCCGGCGTCGATCCGGTTGTTGGCCTGCACGCTCATCAACAGCGAGATCCGGTGCCTCTGGAAGGTGTCGAGCGCGTCCCAGGCCGCCGAAGCGTTGCCCGCGTAGCAGCAGTCGAGCACGACGACCACGTGTTCCGCCCTGGTGCGGGTCAGCACGGTCAGGACGCTCTTCCAGGGAACGGCACCCCGGAACACCGACTCCGTACCCGCCACGATCGTCGCCGCGCGCATCAGGAGCCACAGTTCGTCACCTGTGCTGGGCACGGCGCCGTGCCCGGAGAAATAGAGCAGGAGAAGGCCCTCGGCCTCGTCGACGGCGTCGTCCAGACGACGGTCGAATTCGTCCACGTTGCGCGGCCGGAAGACTCCGATCTCGTCCTCGCCGAACACCCCGCCCTCGCGCAGCGCAGCCGCGAGGCCGACGAGATTGTGCTCGACCGCCTCAAGGTTGCCGGGCACCCCGAAGGGATGGCCGGGCTGCGTGAACTCGTACGCGGGCACGCCGACGAGCAGCGCCCGGTTCACCCTCCCGCGCGGGTCGAAGCGCGCCATCGGGCTACCTCGCGTCGCCGTCCGGCACGACCTCGACCTCCGGGGGCTCGCCCCGCTCCACGGCGCGGCGGTTCTCCCGCCAGGCCCGTACGCCGCTCTTCGCCTGTGCGTACACCTCGTCGAAGAGCGTGGGGCCGACGACTCCTACCAGGACCAGCAGGATCTCCAGCCCGGCCCCCATCGGGCTGCCGGCGTGCTCCTCGGCCCCGGCACGCTCCCTGATCTCCAGGTCGCCGCTGCTCCTGAGCGCCTCCAGCCTGTGTTCCCGTTCGAGCCACGCCTTCAGGGCTCCGACATCGCTCGCGCTCGCACCCTGCCCCAGACGAATGCGGACAGCCGTATTCGGCAAACCTTCCCCCACGGTCATAACTCAGAATCATGGCACGTGAGTTGGGGGCGTGGGGAGACATCGGACCAGCACAGGTCAGCGCCCGCGTGCGCCGGAGCGTCCCGACAGGTGGCGGAGACTCATGCGGCGGTGTCATCCCGTGCGGCCGGGCGCACGTGGATGACTCCGTCCGCGACGACGACTTCGTGGGTGCGGACGGGACGCCGGGCGGGCGGACGGGTCGGCTGCCCGGTACGGAGATCGAACGCGGCGGCGTGGAGCGGGCATTCGACCTGACAGCCTTCGAACCAGCCCTCGGAGAGTGAGGCGTCCTGATGGCTGCAGGTGTCGTCGATGGCGTAGAGCTCGCCGTCGGCGTTGAACACCGCGATGGGCGGTGTGGTGTCGATACGCACGGATTCGCCCGCAGGAAGGTCTTCAAGGCGGCAGACGGGAATCACGGGCCCCCCTCGGTCCAGGACTCTCGTCCGGACCCTTCGGTAGCATGCGGTTGCGTATGGCGCATGATGGATCGCGATCCGCAACAGAATCCGGTCGGGTTGCCCATCGCGTCAAGGGCTTCCCGAGGATGTGTTCCCGGACCGCGTTTTCAACGGACCACAGAACGCTGAGAGTTGAGCTATGACCGGCGAACAGGCAGTGGCTGCACAGAACGAGGAAGCACAGGCCCGCGCGCCCAAGGGAGCGGCAGGGGCCATCCAGTCCGTGGACCGGGCCGTGAGCGTGCTGGAGATCCTCGCCCGGCGCGGCGAGGCCGGCGTCACCGACATCGCCGACGAGCTGGAGGTGCACAAGTCCACGGCGTTCCGGCTGCTCGGCGTGCTGGAGAACCGGGGCCTGGTCTCGCAGGCACAGGACCGCGGCAAGTACTTCCTCGGCGCGGGCATCCTGCGCCTGGCCGGAGCGGCGGCCGTACGCCTGGACATCTCCCAGGAGGGCGCGCCGGTGTGCCGGGAACTCGCCGACGAGCTGGGCGAGACGGTGAACATCGCGGTCCTGGACGACGATGCCGCCGTCAACATCATGCAGGCGCGCGGCCCCGCCTCGGTCACCGCGCAGAACTGGCTGGGCCGGCGCACGCCCCTGCACGCCACCTCCAGCGGCAAGGTGCTCCTGGCCCACCTGCCGGCGACGCTGCGCGAAGGACTCCTCGCCCGGGCGCTGACGCGGTTCACGGAGCACACCGTGACCAGCGCCGGCATGCTGCGGGCCGAGCTGGACGCGGCGTACGCGCAGGGCTTCGCGATCGTCGCGGAGGAGCTGGAGCTGGGCCTGAACGCGGTCGCCGCGCCTGTGCGCGCGCACGACGGCAGGGTGCTCGGCGCGCTCAGCGTCTCGGGCCCGGCCTACCGACTCGAACGGGACCGACTGCCGGAGCTCGCCGCGCGGACGGTCGTCGCGGCCGACGAGCTGTCACGACGGATGGGCTACAGCTTCTGAGCCATTCCGAGGAGCTGAACCGCACGCGACGCGGGGCCGGGGTGACCCGGTCCCGCGTCGTCGTAAGCGGGGAGGACGCACTCGGGGCCCGCCCCCAGAGCGTGCCGTTCGGCCGCCCGGATTTACCGGCCGCCAACACCGAACCCTTGACGGCGAGTTGTCGCGGTTCTCACTATGTTCCCCATCGCGCAACACATCGTGCACTCCGCAACAGCCGAGGAGCCCTACGTGCCGCACGCGCCCGCACCGTGTCCCCGTGTCGTGGTCATCGGCGCCGGCATCGTCGGCTGCTCGCTCGCCGACGAGCTGACCGCCCGCGGCTGGACCGATGTCACGGTCCTCGAACAGGGCCCGCTCCCCGCCCCCGGCGGTTCCAGCTCCCACGCCCCGGGGCTCGTCTTCCAGACCAACCCGTCGAAGACGCTCAGCGCGTTCGCCGCTTACACCGTCGAGAAGTTCAGCGGACTCGAAGCCGACGGGCTGCCCTGCTTCAACCCGGTGGGCGGCCTGGAACTGGCGATCACGCAGGAGCGTCTGGCCGACCTCCACCGCCGGGCCGGTTACGCGGCCTCCTGGGGCATCCGCGGCGAACTGATCTCCGCCGACCGCTGCAAGGAGCTGTGGCCGCTGCTCGACGCGAGCAAGGTCCTCGGCGGGTTCTTCACCCCGGACGACGGCCTCGCCCGCGCCGTCCCCGCCTGTCGGGCCCAGAGGGAGCGCGCCGAGGTCCGCGGCGCCCGCTTCCTGGAGCGGCATACCGTCACCGGCATCGAGAAGCAGGACGGCCGGGTGACGGGTGTCGTCACCGACCGGGGCGTCTTCCCCGCCGACCACGTCGTGTCGGCGGCCGGCTTCTGGGGTCCGGTCGTCGGCCGGATGGCGGGCGTCGACGTGCCGCTGCTGCCGCTGGCCCACCAGTACGCGAGGACCCGGTCCCTGCCGGAGCTCGCGGGGCTCAACGACCCGCGTACCGAGGCGTCCCGGCCGATCCTGCGGTTCCAGGACCGCGACCTGTACGTCCGCGAGCACATCGACAGGCTCGGCATCGGCAGCTACGCCCACCGGCCGCTGCCCGTCGACCCGTTCACCGTCCCGGCCTACGACGAGGCGCCGGTGATGCCATCCTCCTGCGCCTTCACCCCGGAGGACTTCGCGCCGAGCTGGCGGGACTGCCAGGAGCTGCTGCCCGCGCTCGCGGGGAGCGAGGTCGAGGAGGGGTTCAACGGCGTCTTCTCCTTCACGCCGGACGGAATGCCCCTGCTCGGCGAGTCCCGCGCCCTGCGCGGATTCTGGCTCGCCGAGGCCGTCTGGGTCACCCACTCGGCAGGAGTGGCCAGGGCCGTCGCGGAGTGGATGGTCGAGGGCCGGCCGCGGATCGACGTCCACGAGTGCGACCTCACCCGCTTCGAGGACTCCCAGCACTCCCCCGCGTACGTCGCCGATCGCGGCGCGCAGCAGTTCGTCGAGGTCTACGACGTCCTGCACCCGTTGCAGCCCATGGAGCAGCCGCGCCCCCTGCGGGTGAGCCCCTTCCATGCCCGCCAGCAGGAGCTCGGGGCGCACTTCCTGGAGGGCGGCGGCTGGGAGCGACCGCACTGGTACGAGGCGAACGCCCCGCTCGCCGAGGGCATCGACCTGCCCGGGCGGGACGCCTGGTCGGCCCGCTACTGGTCGCCGATCGCCGCCGCCGAGGCACGGGCGACCCGCGAGAAGGTCGCCCTGTACGACATGACCCCGCTGCGCAGGCTGGAGGTCACCGGCCGCGGCGCCCTGGCCTTCCTCCAGCGGATGACGACCAACGACCTCGCCAAGAAGCCGGGCGCGGTGACCTACACCCTGCTGCTCGACGAGACCGGTGGCATCCGCTCGGACCTCACCGTGGCCCGCCTCGCCACCGACCGCTTCCAGATCGGCGCCAACAGCCGCGCGGACGAGGACTGGCTGCTGCGCCACGCCCCGGACGACGTACAGCTACGTGACATCACCTCCGGCACCTGCTGCATCGGCGTGTGGGGCCCTCTCGCCCGCGCGCTGGTGCAGCCGCTGACCCGGGACGACTTCTCCCACCAGGGCTTCGGCTACTTCCGCGCCAAACAGACCTACCTCGGCCACGTGCCGGTGACGGCGATGCGGCTCAGTTACGTCGGCGAGCTCGGCTGGGAGCTGTACACCAGCGCCGACCTCGGGCTGCGGCTCTGGGACACGCTCTGGGAGGCCGGACGGGAACACGGCGTGATCGCGGCCGGCCGATCCGCCTTCAACAGCCTGCGCCTGGAGAAGGGTTACCGCTCGTGGGGCCACGACATGACCTGCGAGCACACCCCCTACGAGGCCGGGCTCGGTTTCGCCGTACGGATGGACAAGGGCGACTTCGTCGGACGGGCCGCCCTCGAGAAGGCGGGCGATCCGCGGCGCAGGCTCACCGCGCTGCTGCTCGACGACCCGGCGGCCGTCGTCCTCGGCAAGGAACCGGTGTTCGTAGGCGGTCTGCCGGCGGGGTACGTGACCAGCGCCTCCTACGGCTACACGCTGGGCCGCTGCATCGCGTACGCGTGGCTGCCCCCGCTCACCGCCGGCACCCCCGTGCACGTCGAGTACTTCGGCGAGAAGGTCCCGGCGGCCGTCGCCGACGAGCCGGTGTTCGACCCCGGTATGAGCCGCATCCGCCGTTAGGCGCAACGTTGACGACAGGTTCCAGGGAGCGCCCGAGGAGGACCCCACGTGTCACCCACTCATGACGTGATCGTCGTCGGCCTGGGCGGAATGGGCAGTGCCGCCGCCCACCACCTGTCCGCGCGCGGCGCGCGCGTGCTCGGTCTGGAGAAGTTCGGCCCGGTCCACAACCGCGGCTCGAGCCACGGCGGTTCGCGCATCACGCGGCAGTCGTACTTCGAGGACCCCGCGTACGTGCCGCTGCTGCTGCGCTCCTACGAGCTGTACGAGGCCCTGGAGCGCGACACCGGCCGCGACATCGCGACGCTGTGCGGCGGTGTGATGGTCGGCCGCCCCGATTCCCGTACGGTGTCCGGTTCGCTGCTCTCGGCCCGGCAGTGGGACCTGCCGCACGAGATGCTCGACGCGAAGGAGATCCGCCGCCGCTTCCCCACCTTCACTCCCGCCGAGGACGAGGTGGCGCTGTTCGAGGCGCGGGCCGGGCTCCTCCGCCCGGAGAACACGGTGGCGGCCCACCTCCAGCTCGCCACGCGGTCGGGAGCGGACCTGCACTTCGAGGAGCCGATGCTGCGCTGGGAACCGTACCGCGACGGAGTACGGGTCCACACCGCCGAGGACACCTACACGGCGGGCCGGTTGGTGATCTGCCCGGGTGCGTGGGCGCCGCAGCTGCTCACCGACCTGGGCGTGCCGTTCACCATCGAGCGACAGGTCATGTACTGGTTCCAGCCGCACGGCGGCACCGGCCCGTTCCTCCCCGAGAACCATCCGATCTACATCTGGGAGGACGCGAACGACGTCCAGTTCTACGGCTTCCCCTCGATCGACGGGCCCGGTCTCGGCGCGAAGGTGGCGTTCTTCCGCAGGGGCACCGTGTGCACGCCGGAAACCATCGACCGGGTCGTGCACGAGGACGAGGTCGCGGCGATGGCGGGGCAGCTCTCCCGGCACATCCCCTCCCTGCCCGGCCGGTTCCTGAAGGCCGCCACCTGCATGTACTCCAACACCCCCGACGAGCACTTCGTGATCGCGCGCCATCCCGAGCACCCCGACTCGGTGACCGTGGCCTGCGGGTTCTCCGGCCACGGCTTCAAGTTCGTGCCCGTCGTCGGCGAGATCGTCGCCGACCTGGCGCTGAACGGCTCCACCGAGCACCCCATCGAGCTCTTCGACCCGCGCCGGCTGTCCGCGGCGACCGCGCCCCCGACGGCGCCCTCGACCGCGACCGCGCCCGCGCCTTCCGCCTGAGGAGTCCGCCTTGACGGCAACCGACCTGCCGCCCAGCCTGATCGCCACGCTCCCCGGCCACTTCTACACCGACCCGGAGGTCTTCCGGCAGGAGCAGGAGCGGCTCTTCGAATCGATGTGGTTCTGCGCCGTGCGCGGCTCGGACCTCGAAGGGCCCGGTGCGTTCCGTACCGTGCAGGTCGGCCGCGAGAGCGTGATCGTGACCCGCAATCGCGCCGGCGAGCTGCGTGCCTTCCTCAACATCTGCCGGCACCGCGGCGCCCGGCTGTGCACCGAGGAGTCCGGCGCGGTGCGGCGTGCGCTCCAATGTCCGTACCACGCCTGGACGTACGACCTGGACGGCAAGCTGATCGCCGCCCCCCACCTGGTGAAGATGCCCGACATCGACCGCACCACCTACGGCCTGGTGACGGTGCACCTGCGCGAATGGCTCGGCTACGCGTGGGTGTGCCTGGCCGACGGGCCGCCGTCCTTCGAGGAGACCGTGATCGGCGCGGCCGTGGAGCGGCTCGGCGACGCGGCGTCCATAGAGCGGTACGGCACGGAGCGTCTGGCGCTCGGCCGGCGGATCTCGTACGACGTGAAGGCGAACTGGAAGCTGATCGTCGAAAATTTCATGGAGTGCTACCACTGCGCGACGATCCATCCCGAACTCACCGATGTGCTCCCTGAGTTCGCCGACGGCTTCGCGGCGCAGTACTACGTGGGGCACGGCGCGGAGTTCGCCGAGGAGGCCAAGGGCTTCACCGTCGACGGCAGCGAGGGGTTCGGCAAGCTGCCCGAGGTGACCGAGGAGCAGGACCGTCGCTACTACGCCATCACGGTCAAGCCGACCGTGTTCATCAACCTCGTCCCCGACCATGTGATCCTGCACCGGATGTTCCCGCTGGCCGCCGACCGCACGGTCGTCGAGTGCGACTGGCTGTACGCGCCGGAGGTCGTCGCGTCGGGCCTGGACGTCTCGAAGTCCGTCGAGCTGTTCCACCGGGTCAACGTCCAGGACTTCGACGCCTGCGAGCGCACCCAGCCCGCGATGGCCTCCCGCGCCTATCGCGCGGGCGGTGTGCTGGTGCCGTCCGAGCACCACATCGGGATCTTCCACGCCTGGCTGAACGAGAAGCTCGGAGGCACCGGTGCCTGATCTGTTCATCGGTGGCGCGTGGACCGCTGCCCGCGGCGGGCGCACCCGGGAGATCCGCTGTCCCGCCGACGGCACCCTCGTCGCGGAGGTCGACGAGGGGGGCGGCAGGGACACGTCCGACGCGATCACCGCCGCCCGCCGGGCGTTCGACGAGGGCCCCTGGCCGCACACCTCCGCCGCCGGGCGCGGCGACCTGCTGCTGCGCGTCGCCGGGCTGATCGCCCGCGACAAGGACGCGCTGGCCCGCGCCGAGTCACTGGACACCGGCAAGCGGCTGGTGGAGAGCGCGTACGACATCGACGACGTCGTGAACTGCTTCCGCTACTTCGGGCGGCTCGCCCCCGCCGAGACGGGCCGGGTGATCGACACGGGCACGCCGAGCGCCGACAGCCGGGTGGTGCACGAGCCGGCCGGGGTCTGCGGGCTGATCACACCGTGGAACTATCCGCTGCTCCAGACGGCCTGGAAGGTCGCACCGGCCCTCGCCGCGGGCAACACGTTCGTCCTGAAGCCGAGCGAGCTCACCCCGCACACCGCGATCCACCTGATGCGTCTGCTCGCCGAGGCGGGGCTGCCCGACGGTGTCGCCAACCTCGTGCTCGGCGCGGGCCCCGAGGCGGGGGCGCCGCTCGCCGACCACCCCGATGTCGACCTGCTCTCCTTCACCGGTGGTCTGCGGACCGGCCGCCGGCTGATGGCGGCGGCCGCCGGGACGGTGAAGAGGGTCGCGCTCGAGCTGGGCGGCAAGAACCCCAACATCGTCTTCGCGGACGCCGATTTCGACACGGCGGTGGACATGGCGCTGACGGCGGTGTTCCTGCATTCGGGACAGGTCTGCTCCGCGGGGGCGCGGCTGCTCGTCGAGGATGCGCTGCACGACCGGTTCGTCGACGAGATCGTGCGCAGGGCCATGGGGATCCGCCTGGGCGGTCCCTTCGACGAGCGGGCGCAGACCGGGCCGCTGATCTCGGCCGCCCATCGCGCGAGGGTCGAGGCGTACGTCGTGCGGGGCGTCACCGAGGGCGCGGTACTGCGCTGCGGCGGTGCCCGGCCCGAAGGGCCCGCGTACGACCGGGGTTTCTACTACCTGCCGACCGTCCTCGACGAGTGTCACGCGAGCATGTCGGTGGTACGGGAGGAGTCCTTCGGCCCGGTCCTGACGGTGGAGCGGTTCCGCGACGGCGACGAGGACGGGGCCGTGCGGCTCGCGAACGACACGGTCTACGGTCTCGCGGGCGCGGTGTGGACGGGCGACGAGGGCCGGGCGCGGCGCATCGCGGGACGGCTGCGGCTGGGCACCGTATGGATCAACGACTACCACCCCTATCTGCCGCAGGCGGAGTGGGGAGGGTTCAAACAGTCCGGTACGGGCCGGGAGCTCGGGCCGGCCGGTCTCGCGGAGTACCGCGAGACGAAGCACATCTGGCGCAACACCGCACCGCAGCCGCATGGCTGGTTCGCCTGACACATCGCCGAGCCCGACCGACCGGAAATGATGTCTACTGTCGAGGAGTTGACCCATGGCTACTGATCCACCCTCCCCACCGGGCGATGACGCGGAGCTCGCCGAGTTCGGCTACCGTCCCGAACTCAAGCGGACGCTCGGCAACTTCCACACTTTCGCGGCCGGTATCTCGTACATCTCGATCCTCACGGGCACCTTCCAGCTCTTCTACTTCGGATTCGCCAGCGGCGGTCCCGCCTATTGGTGGTCCTGGCCGATGGTCTTCGCCGGCCAGTTCATGGTCGCGCTCTGCTTCGCCGAACTGGCCGCCCGCTATCCCGTGGCCGGCTCCATCTACAACTGGTCGAAGAAGGTGGGGAACGGACACGTCGGGTGGCTGGCGGGCTGGATGATGCTCACCGCCTCGATCGTCTCCATCGCCGCCGTGGCCCTCGCCTACCAGTTGACGCTTCCGCAGATATCCTCCGTCTTCCAGTTCGTGGGAGACGGGACGGGGACGTACGACGTGGCGACCAACGCGGTCGTCCTCGCCTCCGGCCTGATCCTCTTCACCACGGTCGTGAGCGCCTTCGGGGTGAAGCTGATGGCACGGATCAACACCGCGGGTGTGTTCCTCGAACTCATCGCAACCCTCGTACTGATCGTGTTGCTCGCGGTGAACGTCGTACGCGGCCCGCACGTCGTCACCGACACGGCCGGCACCGGCGCGGGCCAGCCCCTCGGCTATCTCGGCGCGTTCCTGATCGCCTCGCTCGCCTCGGCCTATGTGATGTACGGCTTCGACACGGCGGCCTCGCTCGGGGAGGAGTCCCTCGATCCCTCACGCAACGCACCGCGCGCCATCATCCGTGCGATCGTGGCGTCGTTCGTCCTGGGCGGCCTCGTCCTGATCCTCGCGCTGATGAGCGTGTCGAGTCTGCGCGGCGAGAAACTGTCCACCGACGGGCTCCAGTACGTCGTCCTCGACGTCCTCGGCCCGACGGCCGGCAAGGCGATGCTGTGGTGCGTGCTGATCGCCGTCACCGTCTGCGCGCTCGCCGTGCACACGGCGGCCGTCCGGCTCGCCTTCGCCATGGCCAGGGACAACAATCTGCCCGCCTCCTCCCGGCTCGCGAAGGTCAGCGTGCGGTTCGGCACCCCGATCCTGCCGACCGTGATCATCGGGGTGCTCGCCCTCGCGATCTTGCTGGTCAACATCCGTCAGCCGCAGATCTTCACCGTGGTCACCAGCATCGGCATCGTGCTGGTCTACGTCGCCTATCTCCTGGTCACCGGGCCGATGCTGGTGGCGCGGCTGCGCGGCCGGTGGCGGCCCGCGGAGGGCAAGTTCTCGCTCGGACGGTGGGGGCTGCCCGTCAACATCGTCGCCGTGGTGTGGGGGGCGGCGATGACCCTCAACCTCATCTGGCCGCGGTCGGCCGTGTACAACGCCGCCGCCCCCTACCACTGGTATCTGCGCTGGGGCGCGGTGCTGTTCGTCGGCGCGATCGCGGTGGGCGGCTTCGCCTACTACTGGTTCGTCCAGCGGCACCGTACGGGCGTCCTCGCCGAACACGCCGCCGTGGCCCGCACCGAGCCGGCAGCGCTGAAGGAGGTCACCCCCTCATGAAGGAAGACTCCGCGGAGTTCGACTACGTCGTGGTGGGTGGCGGTACCGCGGGCAACGTCGTCGCGGCGCGGCTGAGCGAGGACCCGTCCGTCACCGTGTGCGTCCTGGAGGCGGGCCCGAGCGACCTCGGGGACGACAACGTCCTGAAGCTGGAACGGTGGATGGGTCTGCTGGAGTCCGGCTACGACTGGGACTACCCGGTCGAGCCTCAGGCCGGCGGCAACAGCTTCATGCGGCACGCGCGCGCCAAGGTGCTCGGCGGCTGTTCCTCGCACAACTCGTGCATCGCCTTCTGGGCGCCCGGCGAGGACCTGGACGACTGGGCGGCGGCCGGCTGCACGGGCTGGAGCGCGGCGGACCTGTTCCCGCTCTACCGCAGGCTGGAGAACAACGACGCTCCCGGGGCCCACCACGGCCGGTCGGGACCGGTGAAGCTGCGTACGATCAAGGGCGAGGACCCGTGCGGCGCCGCCCTCCTGGAGGCGTGTGCGCAGGCGGGCATACCGACGACCCCGTTCAACACCGGCTCGACGGTGGTGCGGGGTGCCAACTGGTTCCAGCTCAACGCGGACGAGAACAACGTCCGGCAGTCCTCCTCGGTGGCCTACCTCCACCCGGTGCTGGGCAAGCGCCCCAACCTGGAGGTACGCACCGGGGTACGGGCGAAGAAGCTGGCGTTCCACGGACGGCGCTGTACCGGCGTTGCGTACCTGGACCCGGATCTCGTCCACACCCGTACGGTCCGCGCCCGGCGCGAGGTCGTCGTCTCCTGCGGCTCGATCGACACCCCGAAGCTGCTGATGCTGTCGGGCATCGGCCCGGCGGAGCATCTGCGGGAGGTGGGCGTGGAGGTGCTCGTGGACTCCGCGGGGGTGGGCGAGAACCTCCAGGACCACCCGGAGGGCGTCATCATGTGGGAGGCGAGACAGCCGATGACCACCACGTCGAGCCAGTGGTGGGAGGCGGGCATCTTCTACGACACCGAGCCGGGTCTGGACCGGCCGGACCTGATGTTCCACTACGGGTCCGTGCCCTTCGACATGAACACCGCCCGGCACGGTTATCCGACGTCCGAGAACGCCTTCTGTCTGACGCCGAACGTGACGCGTGCCGCATCGCGCGGCACGGTGCGGCTGCGGACGCGCGACTACCGCGACAAGCCGAGGGTCGACCCGCGGTACTTCACGCACGAGCACGACGTACGGGTGATGACGCGCGGCATCGAGCTGGCCCGCCGGATCGCCGCGCAGCCGGCACTCGCCGGCTGGGCCGGGGCGGAACTCGCCCCGGGCCCGGGTGTCCGCACCGCCGATGAGCTGCTCCACTACATCCGCACGACGCACAACACCGTCTACCACCCCTCGTGCACGGTCAAGATGGGGGCGGACGGCGATCCCATGGCGCCGCTCGACGCCCGCCTGCGGGTCAAGGGGGTCGACGGGCTGCGGGTCGCGGACGGATCGGTCATGCCGGATCTCATCACCGTCAATCCGTGCATCACGACGATGGTGATCGGCGAGAAGTGCGCCGATCTCCTGCGCGCGGACGCCTGACACCGAGCGTGCGTTGGGACCCTGACACCGACGGTGCGGTGCGGCTTCTCCGGTCAGATCCTGGCGATCAGCGCGTAGCGTTCGTCCGTCACCGGGCCGCCCCACAGGGTGGCATCGCCGCTGAGCGGTTCGACGCGCAGGTCGCTGACGAGCGGGCGCACGGCGGCGGCGAGGTCGTCGGCGGCGATGCCCCCGTGCCAGGGCAGGGTTTCGGCGCCCGCCACGTACGGCACACCGCTCTGGCCCGCCTCGCGCCAGCGGCCCTCGATCAGGACGAGCAGCCCGCCGGGGCGGATGCGGCTGACCCACTCGCTCAACGCGGCCTGCGGATCGGGCAGGGTCCACACCAGGTGGCGGGAGAGCAGCACGTCGAACCGCTCCTCCCCGGTCGGCGGCAGGGCTGCGTCGCCGATCAGGAAGCGGCCCGGAAGGCCGGCTCCGGCCAGTTTGGACCGGGCTCGCTCGACCATCCGGGGGGCCAGGTCCACGCCGGTGACCCGGTGCCCGG
Source organism: Streptomyces sp. NPDC048269 (assembly GCF_040652395.1). NCBI lineage: Bacteria > Bacillati > Actinomycetota > Actinomycetes > Kitasatosporales > Streptomycetaceae > Streptomyces > Streptomyces sp. NPDC048269. The sequence goes on along the minus strand of NZ_JBEZLW010000058.1, from coordinate 14,693 downwards.
CCGTGGCGACCAGCTCGGAGAGCGACCCGGTGCCGCAGCCCACGTCCAGCACGTCCGCCGGGCCGGACGGGAGCCAGGCGGTCAGGAGAGCGGCCCATGCGGCGCGGGTCTCCGCAGCCCGCAGGCCGTGGTCCGGTTCGTCGTCGAACGTGGGGGCCGCCGCGTCCCAGAAGGCGGTGATGGCAGCAGGAGGTGTCGTCATCCGTCGATCCTCCCAGCCGCCACTGACAGCGCCCGCGAACGGCGCTCCGCCGCCTGGCGTCCCAGCCGTACTCCCACACGTCCCGCAGCAGGGTGTGCCGCTCCGGCACGACGCCCGGGTGGGCGGCGAACTCCAGCAGCCGTTTCAGTTCGGTCGGGGTCAGCGCCACGGAGCTTCCCGCGACGAAGACCTCCAGGCCGCCGGTGTCGATGGTCAGGTCCCCGAAGACCAGCACATCGCCCTCGGACGGTGCCGGCCCTTCATCCGTGGCCTGCCCGGGCCCGGGGCGGACGCGGACACGGGCGGATCACTGCCTCGGGGGTCGTCAGCGGGGGTCACAGTACGACGTGCTTGACCTGGGTGTAGTCCAGGAGGCCTGACAGGGAGAGGTCACTGCCGTAGCCCCCTGGGTCTGGTCCTCGGCCGCCGCGATCGCCGCTCCCGGACAGGAGGCGCGGACCGCGGCTAGGGGGTGGCGGGCTCCAGGAGGTGGGGGCCGTTGTTGCGGACGCTGTTGACCGCCGTCGAGACCGCTGTCACCGCGAGGCGGCCGCCGGCCGGGGTGTGGAGCAGGGCCCGCAGGTCGGCGGTGTCCTGGTGGGAGGGGTCGAGCCAGGTGTCGTAGTCACCCGGGTCGAGGGCCAGCGGCATGCGGGGGTGGACACGGCCGGCCAGATCGGTGGCTTCGGTGGTGATGATCGTGGCCGTGGTCAGCCACGCCGACGGGTCGTCGTCGTCCTTGACGGACGGGTCGCGCCAGAACTCGTACAGCCCGGCCATCGCCATCACTCCCGAGTCCTCGGGCCGGATGAAGTACGGCTGCTTGTACGCCTTCGCCGAGCCGGTGGCGGGCACGGAGACCCATTCGTAGAAGCCGTCGGCGGGCAGCAGGCACCGCCGACGCGTGAACGCGCGCCGGTAGGCCGGCTTCTCGTGCACGGTCTCGACCCGGGCGTTGATCATCCGCGCACCCACGGCCGGGTCCTTCGCCCACGACGGCACCAGACCCCACCGCACCGGCCGCAGCCGGCGCAGCACCGCCCCGGTGTCGCGGTCGGCGCGCTCCAGGACCGCCCACACGTCATCGGTCGGGGCCACGTTCCATGACGGCCCCAGCGCCCCGGCGCCGGAATCCCGCTCCGCGTCGAAGAGACCCGCGAGGTCCTGAGGAGCCCGGGAAGAAGCGTAACGACCACACATGACCAACACTCTCCCACTCCACCGCCGAGAACCGGGCAGAGCGCGCCCGACCCCGCCGAGCGGCCCGGTCGGCGGTGCCTCACCGCCCCAGCCCCCGCACGGACACGCTCAGGAGTTCACCGGCCGCGCAACCATCCCGTACGCCGTCGGGACGTGCGTGGCCGGCGCCCGGACGGCGGGGGTGCAGCGAGTGCGAAGACCACGGTGATCTGCGTGCCTCCGCGAGGGCCGCGCGCGACGCGCATCGAGCCGCCGGTGACGGTCGCGGCCCTGCGGGCGATGTCGAGGCCGAGCCCCGAAGAACCGGTGCTGCTCCCGCGGGAGAGGGCCCGGTCCGGTTCGGGGATGCCCGGACCGGCGTCCTCCACGACCAGTTCCACGGCCTGGGCGGTGCGGACGACGCGGACGCCGAACGGGGTCCCGGGCGGGGTGTGGCGGAAGACGTTGCCGATGAGCGCGTCGATCACGGCGGCGACGTCGTCGTCGGAGAGGCTGACGGCCGCGGGCTCCTGGGTGATGTCGAGGGTACAGGGCCGGCTCTGCTGCTCCGCCAGGACCGCCCAGAAGGCGGTCCGGCGCCGGACGACGTCGGCTGCCTCGCAGCGGGGACCGGACGGCCCCGCGCCGGTGGCGGAGTGGCCCGTGCCCGCTTCGGTGCCGAGCATGCCCTGGCCCATGGGGCCCACGGCGAGCGGGGTGCGCGCCGCGGTGATGATGGCTTGGAGTTCCGCCTCCAGTTCGCCCACCGCCGCCTCGACCCTGGCCGACTCCGGTGAGCCCGCCATGCGCTCCGATGCCAGGTGCAGGGCGGTCAGAGGGGTGCGCAGCCGGTGGGACAGGTCGGCGACCAGTTCGCGTTCGACGGCGAGCAGTTCGGTCATCCGGTGGGCCATGGCGTTGAAGGCGAGGCCCGCGTCCCGCAGTTCCTTCGGGCCCATGGGGTCCACGCGGGCGTCCAGGTTGCCCTCGCCCAGTGCGTGGGAAGCGTGGGCGAGTCTCTTGGACGACCTGACGACCTTCGCACCGAGGCGGTCGGCGACGAGCACGGAACCGCCGATCAGGCCCACGGCGAGGAGGAGCATGACCGCCCAGGAGGTCTTGACCCCGCGGGTCAGGTCCTCCTCGGGGACGAAGTTCTCGATGACGGCGACCCGGTCGCCGGGCAGCACAACCGGCTGCAGGCATATCCAGCCGCTGGGAATCTGCTGGGAGATGGACTCGCGCCCCTGCTGCGCCCGTTCGAGCAGTGCCGCGGGGGCTCGGGAACGGCCCAGAGCAGGGGCGTCCGGCAGGTGCACGACCAGGTGCTCGGTCGCGTCCAGACTGGCGGCGGACTCCCGCAGGGCGGACGGGTCCGTGGTCACCGTCAGTACGGGGGCCAGGGCGGCGGCCCGCTGCTCGGCAGCGGTGACGCTCTGCTCCTTGACCAGCGACATCACCAGGGCGGCCAGCGGTATGAGGAAGGAGAGGGCGACCATGGACGTCACGGCGAGCGCCACTCCGGCCAGTGAGCGCCTCAACGCGGCGCCACCAGTTTGATGCCGACGCCGCGGACGGTCAGCAGGTAGCGCGGGGCCGCCGCACGTTCGCCGAGCTTGCGCCGCAGGGACGACAGGTGCACGTCGACGGTCTGGTCGTCCACGTACGGCTCGCGCCAGACCTCGGTCAGCAGACGGCGTTTGGAGACGACCTGGCCGGTGTGGTGGGCGAGGAAGGCCAGGAGGTCGAACTCCCGGCGGGTGAGGCGCAGCTCCCGGCCGGCCAGGTACGCGGTGCGCGCGCCGGGGTCCACCGCGAGCTCGCCCACGGTGGTGGGGCGCAGCGGTTCGGCTGCCGGTGCCGGCAGCGGCCCCTGAGCGCCATGGGCGGCATGCGCGGGGGGAAGGTGGCTGGTGCGCCTGAGGACGGCGGAGAGGCGGGCGATGAGTTGTCCCCCGGAGAAGGGCTTGACCAGATAGTCGTCGGCGCCCGCGTTGAGGAGCTTGATGATTTCCGCCTCGTCGTCGCGGGCGGTGGCCACCAGTACGGGAACGGAGGAAATGCCACGGATCATGCGCAGTGCGTCTCCTCCGTCCAGATCGGGCAGCCCCAGGTCGAGGACCACCGCGTCGACGGGCGTCTGGGTCACCTCGCGCAAGGCGCCGAACCCGTCACCCACGCTGCGTACGGCATACCCGTGCTCCGCCAGGACCTCGATCAGTGACTGGCGGATGCTGGGGTCGTCTTCCACGACCAGGACGCTGGGCATGGGCACACCTTAAGTGAACGCTCGTTCCTAGTGGGCGTCGAAAGCCGGGCCGTCGTCGGTGATGCGCAGGTGCACGGGGCGGTCCGAGACCGGAATGGTGCAGCCCTCCTGGGCGCTGCAGCTCGCGTACCCGAGCAGCACCGTCGCTTCCCCGTTGCCGTCGGCGCGGATGGGCAGTGTGGTGGTGACGGGGCCGTCCGGGTAGACGGGGACCGGGGCGTCGACGCCGGGCACGCTGATCGTCCGTACGTCCGCGGCGGCCGTCAGTTTCCCGTCCGCCCGGAGGGCGCCGGTGACGTCCATCGCGGTCGGTCTGCCCACGCCCTCGATTCCGGTGGGCGGCAGATCGGTGCTGTAGAGGTGGAACCCCTTCTCCTCGGGGGTGAAGACCGCGGTCAAAGTGCCCTTCGGGGCATGCCAGTCGGAAACCGAGAGCGTGACGGTGACCCCGTTTTCGCTGAAGCGCGTCGTGGGCGCGGCCCCGCCGCCCTTGGCGGGCTGCTCGGCGCATGCCGCGAGCGCGGCCAGGGAGAGGAGGGCGGCCGCGGTTCGAACCTTCCGGGAATGCCTCACATACGTGGAAACGTTCATTTTGTTCCTCTGTATCAGGGGAGGGGACGGCAAGGGAGGGAAGCGGACCGGTCCGTGGTCTCGGGGCGAACACCGGCCCTAGACGGGTGTGGTGAAGTCGGCGCTCCACAACTGCAGCCGGTACACCAGGTCGTTCCACACCCCGGTGGCCAGCAGCACGCCGACGAGCACGAGCATGCCGCCGCCGGTCCGCAGGACCCACGGGTAGTGGCGTTTGACCAGGCCGAAGGCGCCCAGGGCCCGGCGGAACGCCAGCGCGGCCAGGATGAACGGCAGGCCCAGCCCGAGGCAGTAGGCCGCCATCAGCAGGGCCCCGCGGACGGCGCTCGCCTCGCTCCAGGCGAGCGCCTGCACGGCGGCCAGCGTCGGGCCGATGCACGGGGTCCACCCGACCGCGAACACCGCCCCCAGCACGGGTGCGCCGGCCAGTCCGAGCACGGGACGCCGGTGGCTGCGGAACTCCCGCTGTGCGAAGCCCGGCAGGAACCCCATGAAGGACAGTCCCATCAGCACGGTGAAGACGCCGAGTGCCTGGGTGATCACCTCCTGGTGGGCCAGCAGGGTACGGCCGAAGTACCCGAACAGGGCGCCTCCGGAGACGAGGACCGCCGTGAAGCCCAGGACGAACAGCGTCGCGCCGGCCGCCATGCGGCGGCGTTGCCCGCCGCGGGCGTCCGCCAGGTCGGAGACCGACAGGCTGGTCACGTAGCTGAGGTAGCCCGGCACGAGCGGCAGTACGCACGGCGAGAGGAAGGAGACCAGTCCCGCGAAGAACGCCACGGGAGAGGCGACGGCCAGCGTCCCGTGGAGGAGGGAGGGGGCGTCCGCGGCGGCGAGCGTCACTCCCGCGAGGGTCGTCATGACTCTTCCTCCGCCACGCGCGCGAGCAGGGGCCTCAGCTCCTCGTCCGTGACCGCGCCCCCGATGCTGACGGCGATGCGTCCGCGGCGGTCGATCACGAGGGTCGAAGGGATCGTCTGCGGGTTGAGGAACGCGGGAGGAAAGCGGAGCAGGAGCTCCCCGGTGGGATCGTGGAGGCTGGGGAAGCCCACACCGTGCGCGCGTACGAAGGACCGTGCCGCCGCGCGGTCCCGGTCACGGGTGTTGATCCCGAGGAACCGGACCCCCTCGGCCCGGGTCTGCCCGCTGAGCCGCTCCAGGTCGTCGGCCTCCGCCCGGCAGGGGCCGCACCAGGACCCCCAGACGTTGACCACGACGACGTGGCCCCGGAACTCGGCGAGGCTGACCGGCTCCCCGTCCAGGTCCTCGCCCGCGAGCAGGGGCGCGGCCGGCCGCGCGCCGGAGTCCACGACCGTGGCCGTGTCCGCACCCCGGACCGCGGCGCTCGCCGGCCCGGCCGCCGCCCCGGCACCGCCGGCGTCGGTGCCGGCCAGGCCGATGGCGGCGAGGATGCAGCCGGCCGCCGCCCCGAGACCGGCGCCGGCCAGGGACGCGGGCCGCAGGACGGGTCGTCTCATGACGCCCACTGGCGCAGGAAGGAGTTGATCCCCTCCGAGGTCAGGGACGGGTTGCCGGTGGCGTGGGTGTCGGTGCGCACCGTACCGGACGGCGTGACGACGATCAGGACGGGCATCTTGTAACTGCCACCCGAGGGACTGTACTTGCGCAGGAGGGCGGAGTTGGCGGAGCTGTTGCCACCGATGTCGACCTTGACCAGGTGGTACGAGGCCCCGAGGATCGACGCCGTCTGCGGCTGGGCGAACACCTTGTCGGCCGCCTTGCAGTTGCCGCACCAGTTGGCCCCGAAGTCGAGCAGCACCATCCTCCCGTCGGCCTTGGCCGCGCTCAGTGCCGCGTCGATCAGCTTCTGCGCATCGGCCGAACTGTCGTAACCGGGCCCGGGTATCCGTGCGGGGGCGGGCGCGGCGGAGGTACGGGGCGGCTTGGGCGCGGCGGAAGTGGTCTGGGCACGCGAGGGGGCCGGCGAGGAAGCGGACGGGGTACTGGCGGAAGCCGACGGCGAGGCCGACGCGGTCGGGGACGCCTCGGCGGACGCGGACGCGGACTCCGTCGCGGCGGGAAGGGCCTGCGACGACTGTCCGACCGTGGACGGTGAGGCGGACCCCACGGGCTGGGAGGTCGGACCGCAGGCGGCGGTCAGCCCCGCGGCGACCACGGCCGCGGCGACCAGCGGCAGCCGCGCCCCACGGAGCGCGGCTGCGGAGCGGGGCTGCGGCGTGCGGCGGTCTGCACGGACGGGTCGGAGTATGCGAGAACTCATGGCGAAGACACCCCAAGGCACGGTTCGGACTACGGGAGGGCGAGACGCCTCCCGGCTCGGTGAAGCCGACGGCACGACGGCTGGACGGGTCGCCGGGGCCATCACGCCCGGCGCCGAAGGCCGCTCGGCTGACGCGAGCATAGGACCGCTGCGGGCCGCCCGGACCCGGTGAGCGTGATCTTCAGGTTCCCCTAAGGAACAGCTCACGTTCCGCTTCGCCGGAACTCGGGCGATGAGCGCATACAAGGACGTGAACCCGCAAAAGGGATCAGGGGGGTGTGCGCCGCCGGGTGCGGCCGACCGGCCGGAGCGGCCCGGCCCAGCCCTCAGAACGACGTCTCGCGGACGCTGGCCTTGGCCATCGGCTCGATCGTCGCCGTGATGACCGAACGGTGGTCCGCGCTGGTGAACGTGACGGTCAGGGTGTCGTCGGCGGTCTGTGACGTGGTGGCCTTGAATCCGCGGCTGGGTACGGCGGAGATCAGGCACACGCCGCTGCTGCCGTACCGCACCGTGGCCTTGCCGCCCTGCGAGGGGACGGTGTGCAGGCCGGGTCCGCCGTCCTCGCAGTCGACGGCGGGCTTCGGCGCGGTGGTCCGCGGAGTTCCCGTCGGAGTCTTCGCGGGTGTGGACGTCGGCGCCGGGGGAGACGCTCGCTCGGTCGCGGTGGGCGAGCCGTCGGCGGACGCGCTCGGGGACTGCGGGCTCGGTGACTGGTCCTGCGTCGCCAGCCAGGCCGGCGGCGAATCGAAGACCATCGGGGCGGACCGCGCGACCGGAGGCGTATGCCGGGTCGAGCCGACCACGAACTGGACCGTGACGAGCACGGCGGTCACGCTGGCGGCCGTGCACGACAGCCATATGAGCAGGTAGCGCGGAATTCGAGGCACGGCCCCATAGTGGCCGACGCGCCGGACCGCCCGTCACCGCATCCCCCGAACAGCGGCTGCCGGCTCTGGCGACGGCTCCAGCGACGGCTCGGGTCCGGGTCGGGGTCCGTGTCGCGCTCGGGTCCGGTTCGGGTCCGGTTCGGGTCCGTGTCCGGCTCGGGTCCGGCTCCGCGGCGAACGCCGACGTCCTCCTGACCCGCGTACGGGTCGGAGGACGTGTGCGGGTCGGGAGATTCCTACTTCGGCGTCCCGAAGTCCTGCGTCCACCACGGGCCGCCGTCGCCCTTGTGGACTCCGATGCCGATCTCCCGGAAGGCGCAGTTCAGGATGTTGGCCTTGTGGCCCGGGCTGTTCATCCACGCGTTCATGACCGCGCCGGCGTCCGCCTGGCCCCGGGCTATGTTCTCGCCCAGGCGGGACCACCCGTACCCGGCCGCTTCCACGCGGGTGGTCATGGTCGACCCGTCGGGTCCGGTGTGGGACATGACGCCGCTGCGGGCCATGGTGTCGCTGTACGCCCGTGCCGCGGCGCTCAGCTTGGCGTTCACGGCAAGGGGGCCGCAGCCGGCTGCCGCCCGCTCCTTGTTGACCAGGGCGAGGACCGCGGACTCGGACTCGCCGGAGGCACCGCCGGAGGAGCCGCCGGAACCCCCGGAACCACCGCCGGCGGTCGCGGCAGGCGTACGCGCGGGCTTGCGGGACTGGGCCGGCGCCGGCGCGGCCGGGCTGCTCTCCTCTGCCGCGGATGTCGTGGGAGCGGCGGCTCCCGTGGCGTCGGCTCCGGGCGTTCCGGACGGCACCCCGCCCGTCGCGGACGCGGCCTCGGCGGTGAGCGCAGGGAGAGGAGCCGAGGGCGTTGCCGTCGCCTCCTCGCTACCGGTGCCCGCCGTCCCGGACTTCGGTCCGGTGGCGCCGTCGGCCCGCCGGTCCACGCGCGCACCACCGCCGGAGTCGGCCACCGCGGCCCCGACCGCCACCGCCGCGGCCGCCGCGGTGAGGGACAGCACGATGCGCGTGCGCACCGTCTTCTTCCGTCGCGCCTCGACGCGGGACGGCGTTCCGGGAGTTCGGCTGCGGCTCATGCCTGTAGCACCTCACAGAGAGAAGGGGAGGACGGGTCCGACCGAGCCTAGGGCGGTGACCAGCGAAAAGAGCCGCCTGGAGACGTTCTTCAAGGTCCCTTAAGGAAACCCGCAGGGTCGGCGCAGGAAGGGGCCCGTGGCAATCACCCCCTGTCACCACCGGGTACGGACAGCCTGGTGCGGGATATGCGTACGCGTCGGGGGGTTTGTGTGAGGACGTCCGGTAGATCTCAACAGCCCGTTGACCGACCGCCGGTGAACGTTTCAGCATGCACGGGTCAATCCGTTCGACGACTGACGAAGGACTGACCCGCATGGGTAAAGGATCGTTAAGTAGGACACGCGCGGCAGTAGCTGCAATCGGTACGGCCCTGCTGATTTCGCTGGCGGTGGCCACACCTGCGAGCGCCGCGCCCGAACCGAACGACTCCGGATCAGGTCAACTGGCCATCAAGTTGGGCACTCCGGAGGAAGCAACCACCCTCACGGACACCGAGGGCGACGTGGGCGCCGGTGACGTGGGCACCCAGGCGATCGACTGCGCCGAAGGGTTCATCCGGCTCACCCGTACCGAGTCGTGCTCGAACCTGAAGATCCCGGTGATCTACACGGTCGACGGAGCACCCGCCGGGACGGCGAACCTGCATTCCAAGGTCACGGCCACCCTCAACCCGCGCAACCGCTACGAGTCGAAGTACAAGGTGGAGCTGCGGCTGACGGACCCCTCCTCGTGGGCGGGTTGGCTCACCAACGGCCGGGTCGGCTTCGAGTGCAACCACTGCGACGTGAACGAGTCGGGTGAGCAGTTCCTGTTCCCGAACCAGACGCGGACGTACGAGTTCACCGTGGCCTCGCCGGGCCGGGCCCTGGTCAACGACAGCATCCGCCCGTACGCCACTTTGGACGCACCCCGTCACGACGAGGGCAGCGCGCTCATCGGGAAGACGTTCCGGCCTCGCTGCGACAGCACGCCCCGCATCACGCCCGTCAAGACCGGCGGCTGCGTGTACCCGGATGTCGCGGCCGTGTGGGTACTGGACACCGCCAACCCGAGGGTCGACGCGGTGGCCTGGCACGTCGACTGGGCGCAGCGCAACCTGGACCAGCCGTGGGGCAAGCCGGGTACCCGGTACCCGCTGCACCGCACGTTCGACGAGAAGGTCATCGACGCCAACCGTGACGTGGCCTGCGGCCGTAACGTACCCCGGCCACCGCCGGGCAGCGGGCTGGCGTGCGACGAGTACCCGTTCGCCCAGTCGCTGGAGGGGGCCGGCCGGAACCCGGACTACTCCTGTCACTTCCTCGACGGCGACGACAACTCCCGTGAGGGCAGCCTGCGCAAGGCGTCGCTGAACGGTCAGCGGGTCCTTGAGGGCGACGCGTTCTACGTCCGCGTCCTCAAGTCCGCGGGTGCCGTGGCGCCTCCGCAGGCGATGGGGCCGGTCGGCTGCGGCAGCGACTGACCCTGACACACCCGGGCGCCGCCACTTCTGCTGAACCGGCACCCCGAGAGCAGGGCCGCACCCACCATGGGTGCGGCCCCGTTCCGATGCGAGACCGAGGGGAAGATCCCACATGCCCGCCCCGCAGCACACCACCACCAGCAGCGTCCACGTCGACGCCGGCACGATCGACCTCACGGGGGAGGACCTCGTGGCCGAGTTCGAACCCGAGTGGACGCTGAACGGCCTGGTCGAGGCCGACCCGAACGACGGCAGCGCCCGCATCCTGTGCGGGCAGGAGATCGGCCGCATCGCCGTCACCGCCCAGCTCTGGGAAGAGGCCCCGCCGCTGGACCCGGACGGGTGGCAGGACGTCGCCGAGGTGCCGGTCTCGTGGGACTCCGCGTTCCTCGACTTCGCCACGACCGGCACCGAAGTGGACCCGGCCGGCCGGCTGGACCTTCCAGGTCCCGGCGACTACCGGATCCGCGTCCACGGCAGGAACCGCGACGACGGCGACCCGCGCACCGCGAGCGATCCCGTCGAGGAGTACCTGATCCAGGTGTGGCCCGCCCCGGCCGGAGGCCCCGAGCTGTGGAAGGCGACCAGCCGGACCGCCGCACGCTGGCGCGCACCCTGAGCGGTACGCAGGCACTCAGCAGGCCAGTGGTCGACACCGAGGCCGCGTGCCGCGCCGGCGCCGTCGTGAAACCAGTCGGCGAACGGCTTGCGGTAGCGCAGTTGCTCGTCCTTCCGCCGGAAGCCCACGCTCTCGTGGAGGTCGTAAGGACCGGTGCGGATTCGCCGTCCCGGTGTACGGCCGGGCCGTCACTGCGCCGTGTTCGCAGGCAGCCGTGGCAGGATCGGTCGGTATGAGCATGGAACAAGCGGATCGGCCCGTCGCCCTGGTCACCGGGTCCACCTCGGGCATCGGGGAGGCCGTCGCGCGGAGGCTGTCGGCGGACGGGATGCGGGTCGTCGTGCACTCGCGGCGCAGTGCGGAGGCCGGGGACGCGCTCGCGGCGGAGCTCGGCGGGGCGTACGTGCGGGCGGACCTGGCGGTGGAGGAGGAGGCCCAGGGGCTGGTCGGGGCGGCGCTCGACCGGTTCGGGCGGCTCGACGTGCTGGTGAACAACGCGGGCATCAGCTGGCCGATCCCGCACGACGACCTGGCCGCGGCGGCGCCGGCGGACTGGCGGCAGCTGCTGGAAGTCAACCTGATCGCGCCGTGGGTACTGTGCACGACGGCGCTTCCGGCGCTGCGCCGGTCCCCCGCGGGTGGCAGCATCGTGAACATCACCAGCCATGCCGGGGTGCGTCCCAAGGGCTCGTCGGTGCCGTACGCAGCGAGCAAGGCCGCGCTGAATCACGTGACACGGCTGCTGGCGGCCACGCTCGCGCCGGACGTGCGGGTCAACGCGGTCGCTCCGGGGCTGGTGGACACGCCCATGACGAAGGACTGGGCTCACGCGCACGAGGTGTGGCGGAATCGCGCGCCCATGCGCCGCCCGGCTCAGCCTGCCGATGTGGCCGACCTGGTGGCGTCGGTGATCGCCAACACCTATCTCACCGGCGAGGTCATCCTGCTCGACGGAGGACTGAACCTGACCTGATGCCGCCCGCACGCAGGGGGTCTACGAGATCGGCACCCCTGTACCGAGGAACCACAGACCGGCGATGCTGCCGTCCTTGTGGAATGTCAGGCGGAACTCACCGGGCTTGTCTTCCATGCGCAGCGGCACGTTGACCACGGTGAGCTCTCCGGACGCGACGTCCTTGGGATCCCCGTGTGACTGATAGCTGCCGAATGTGGCCTGGTAGTTCTTCCAGGCCTCCGCGAGGGCGTCCGGCGGCAGTGCCTTGCGCATCGTCGTATCGAAGTGGGCTGTGGCCGCGGTGAAGTCGCCGCTCACGATGTCGTCGAGCGTCTGAGCGGCGATCCGGTCGTAGCGGGAGGGAGCCGGGGATCGGGTCTGGGCCGGGGATGCTGCCACGGCCGGGCCAGCGACCGTCGTGGTGGCGGGGGCCCGCATCGCGGCCCACGCGACACCGTTGACCGGCAACAGCGCGCAGGCGGCCAGCGTGACGGTGGCTACCACGTGGACCAGCTGCCGCTTGCCTCTGATCGTTTTCGTGTCTTCGTCGGACATCAGGACCACGACTTCCTCCAGCGTGGCGGGTCCGGATACGTCCATCTTGCTCCACCCGCCCTCCCCTCGCACACCGGGGCGCAGAGGGCCTCCGGCCGTCCGCTGAGGACCGCTGGACCGGCCTCGGCCCGTTCCCGACGGAGGCCGACGCCCCGACCAGCCGCACCGCGTCGCACTCGGCGGTCCCCGCTGTGTCTGTCACACGATCGGATGTCGTTGCGGCCCCATCCGGTGGGACACGTCCCGACTCCCCTTCCCCCAGGACCGGATGCGTGCAAGGTGGGTCCAGCTTTCGGCGCCCGGGCACCCTCCGCCCGGCGCGCCCGTCTGGCAACGGAAGGGCCTGTATCCGATGGCGATGGTGAGGGCTCTGCTGCCCGCCCTGCTTTCCATGGCACTGACGGGCGTTCCCGCCGTGCTCCCGAACACCGCGGCAGCCGTGCCCTACGACGGGCAGACCCGCCGCGAGACCGCCCTGTTCAGTGTGAAGTCCACCAACAACGCGGCGGCCCAGGCCTTCACGGTGACCGGCACCCGGCTCTCCCGGGTCAGTTTCTACCTGGGCAGCGGTGCCGCGACCGGGACCGTGACCGTCCAGGTCCGCCGGGTCCGGACCGACGCCGGGTCGGCTGTCGCCTCGAAGACGCTGAGCCTCGCCGCCCTGGGCGGGGCCGGCGCGGGCTGGGTCGAATTTCCGGTCAGCGCGTCCGTCACCGCGGGCGCCACGTACTACTTGTTCGTCCAGGCGACCACGGCGGAGAGCAAACCCGTCGCCTGGTACGGCACCCGGCAGTCCGTACCAGGCTCCTTGACCAGCTGGAACTACGACAAGGCGTACTGGGGCGGCTGGCACGCCGACAGCTCCCGGCTGGCCTTCCACGTCAATCCCACCGGGAGCGAGCGCTGCGGGGAAACGGAGCCCTGCTACGTGCCCGCCTCGGCACTCGCGGCCCGTACCTCGGGGCTGCTGACCAACCGGGTGGCCACCGAGGCCGTACTGCCCTCCTTCGCCGTCGGTGCCTCCTACGTCGACGGCAGCAACGTGCTGCGCCTGCCGTCCGGCCGGTGGCGATATCTGCCCGACGGCGCCTCCGCGTCCACCGTGGTCGCGGCAGATGACCCGGGCGCCCTCGCGCAGGTCGACGAGGGCCGCGCCTGGCTGGCCGCCGGCCGGGTGCCGGGGACCACCACCGCGCAGCGGGCCGCGGCGCAGCGTGCGCTGCTGTCGATGCGGGCGCTGCTGAAGCCCAACGGCGCGTTCGCCGCGGGGTGGTCACCGCCCTGGGAGTACTCCTGGCCACGGGACGGCGCCTTCGCCGCCGTCGCTTTCGCCGCCACCGGGCACGACGACGAGGCGTACCGGATCCTGGGTTATGACGCGCGCACCCAGCGGGCCGACGGGACCTGGGAGGCCCGTACCAAGCTCGATGCCAGCGGACCGCCCGACGCCCGGAAGTGGCAGCTCGACGCCAACGGCTGGGTGCCTTGGGCCACCTGGCAGTGGTACCAGGCGGCGCCGCCGGGCGCCAGGGACGAACGACTGCGCACGCTCTACCCGATGGTGCGGAAGGCGGCGGACTACGCCACGCGGTCCCTGGGGCCGAACGGGCTGCCGCCGGCGTCCCCCGACTACTGGGAGCTGGACACCGCGACCACCAACATCGGTACCGCCGCTCCGTTGCTGGCGGGGCTCAACGCCTCTGCCGACCTGGCTGCCCGGCTGGGCATGGACGGGGACGCGGAGCGCTGGGGCGACGCGGCCCGGCGGCTGTCCGCCGGCATCGCCGCCGCCTTCGCGCCGCTGGGCTACCAGCGGACCATCGACGGCAAGCACGGCAGGGACAGCGCGGTGGCGTTCATGGCGCCCCCGTTCAACACCGCCCCGCCCGGCCTCGGCGGAGCGCTGGACTCCACCTACCGGGCGCTGCTGCTGCCCAATGGCGGCGTCTCGCCCGGCAACGACCCCGGGTTCAGCTGGGGGTCGTACGCCTGGACGGCCAGTACCTCCTTCTTCGCCCTCGCCTGGTCGGGTACGGGCGAACAGGCGAGGGCGGGCAGGGTGCTGGACTGGGTGCTGTCGAAGCGGAACGGGCTGGGCGAGCTTCCCGAAACGGTGAACGGAGCCGGGTTGCCGTCCTCGGTCGCGCCCCTGGGCTGGACGGACTCGCTGGTCGTGCTCACCGCGCTGGCCCTCCAGGGCTCCCCGCAGCCCACCCCGCCCACGCGGGCGGGCACGGCGCGGACGGGCACGGCGCCCCTCGGCGGCAGATGAGGTCGGCCGCCCCACCGCCGCACTGCCTTCACGACACGTGAAGGAGATCGGCGGAGGAGTCGGCGCCCCGTACGGCAGCAGACGCCGGAGAGGTGGTCAGCCTCTCCGGCGTCTGCTGTGTGTTGGGGCGGGTGGCTCGCCGGGGTCTGCTCCCGGGGGGCCTGCGGGGCGGTCAGCCCTCACTTGCCGAGCTTTGCCTTCAGGTCCTGCTTGAGCTGGTTCTTGATCACCTGCTTGTCGACCTTGTTCACGGTGCCGCCCGTGCCCGTGCCGTCACCGCCCACCGAGGTGGCGTCACCGGTGTTGATCGCGTCGGCACTGGCGTTACCGCCGGTGGCCGCACCGGTGGTGATCGTGCACTTGCCCTTGCACTG
>NZ_JBEZLW010000057.1:0-38737 GCF_040652395.1 Streptomyces sp. NPDC048269 | reverse complement strand
CACCCGGCCCCGCCCGAGCATCGACCACGTCCTGCACTGGTCACACTGGCGCCGCAGACGACAACACCAAGCCCGCACCAGCCACTACAAACGACAGTGATGATTGCGGTGGCACCGTCCGAACGGTCTGACTCGCCAAACGACTGACGCTCAGGTTGTCCTTGCCGCGAATCGTCGGCCGGTCGGGCGGTGCCGCCTGGCGCGTGGCCGGTCGGGCATCTGTGACTTCATAGGAGCCCGGCCAAAGGTCCCATCACTGTCTTGTCCGTCTGCCCGACCGGCCCGTGCCCTCCAACCAGTAAGCGTTGAAGGGCGGTACGGATCAGCATGGCAGTAGACCGGATAGCCGTGATCGGCGGGATCGACACTCACACCGATCTCCATCAGGCCGCGGTCATCGACGGCATCGGCCGACACCTGGCCACCGCGGCGTTCGAGACGACGCCGGCGGGCTACCAGCGCATGCTGGACTGGCTGCACTCGCACGGCGAGGTCCTCGCGGTCGGAATCGAGGGCACCGGCGCCTACGGTGCTGAAATCGCCAGGTTCCTGACCGCGAACGACATCATCGTCGTCGAAGTGGACCGCCCGGACCGCAAAGCCAGGCGGGACAACGGCAAGTCCGACCCGATCGACGCCTACGGCGCCGCGACCGCGGTCCTCTCCGGCCGGGCCGGCGGCACACCCAAGGCCAGGAACGGGACCGTGGAGGCGATCCGGGCCCTGCGGGTCGTCCGCAGGAGCGCCGTCAAGGCCAGGACCCAGACGATCAACCAGATCCGTACCTTGATTGTCACCGCCCCCTCCGACGTCCGAGACCGCCTGCGAGGACTGTCCGCGCGGGAACTCGTCGATACCCTGGCCCGTTCCCGCCCGGCCGGCGAGCTCGCCGATCCCGCCTGCGCGGTCAAGACCGCCCTGCGGCGGCTCGCCCGCCGCCACCAGGCACTCAGCGAGGAGATCACGGACGCCGACAGGGAGATCGGCCCCTTGGTGACCCAGACCGCACCCGGGCTGATCGCCCTGCCCGGCGTCGGACCCGAGACCGCCGGACAGCTCCTGACGAGCGCGGGAGACAATCCCGACCGGCTCCGCTCCGAAGCCGCCTTCGCCCACCTCTGCGGAGCCGCTCCGGTCCCGGCCTCGTCCGGTCGCACCAACCGCCATCGCCTCAATCGAGGTGGAGACCGCGCGGCCAACAACGCCCTCCACACCATCGTGCTGGTCCGGATGAAGTACGACCGGCGAACCCAGGAATACGTGGCACGCCGCACCGCTCAAGGCATGGCCAAGAAGGACATCGTCCGGTGCCTGAAACGGTTCGTTGCACGTGATGCCTGCCGTGTCCAGCGGGTTGGGGCGGGACTTCAGCGGCTTGCTGGGGGAGGGGCGGCGGGCCATGGGTGTTCCTCGGGGTACGGGGTTGCGGGGTGTTGGTGAGTGGGGCGGAGGGGTCAGGCGACGGAGTCGAGTAGCGGCCCGAATGCGGCGGGGAGCTGCTTCCACGCTTCCCGTCCGGCGGTGTACTCGGCTTCGGTCAGGAGGCAGGAGTCCAGGAGTTGTTCGATCCCGTCGCAGTCGAGGCCGGGCGAGGTGAAGACCAGGTGCTGGCAGCAGTCGCCGTGCTCGGGGTCCCAGTCGAGGGCGGCCGCGGCCTGACGCATGGCGGGGACCAGATCCCAGGCGGCGTCGGGGAGCGAGGCCAGCCAGGGGCCGGCGCTCTCCACACACAGCGCGCCACCGGCCGCGTCCCAGGCGAGGAGGGTGTCGGGGCGGTCGGCGAGCCAGAACCGGCCGCGGCTGCGGGCCGCGGCGCAGGTCAGGTCTTCCAGGGCCTGGTAGAGCCGCTCGGGGTGGAACGGCCTGCGGCGCTGCCAGACGAGCGTGGCGACGCCGGCCTCGTCCGCTTCCTGGGGGAGGAGCGCGCAGGCGGGATGCTGGGCGGCGGCGGCCGTCTCCACGTCGAAGCCGGCGAACGCCAAGCGGGTGAGTTCGCTGGAACCGGTGGGCACCTGGCGGGCCGTCGGGTGCAGTTGGGCGAGCAGGGCGCGGTCCTCGTCGTCGGCCTCGTCGCTGTCGGCGATCGCGAGGACTGGCGCGTATTCGAGCTGACGGGCCCAGGTGTCCCCGACGGTCCGCTGGTCGGTGGCGGCCGCGGCGAGTCCGGCCTCGGTGAGGTCGTCGCCGTTGCCGAGGCAGGGCAGGACGAGCGCGGGGTCGACGGCGGTGATCACGTTGGTGAGTTCCAGTACGTCACCGGCGTGTGCGGCCACGACCTCGGCCATGGCCCGGGGCTCGACCGAGTCCCAGAGTTCCACCACGGCCAGGCCGGTCAGCCCGCCGGCGGCCAGTCGCTCCAGCTCGGGGACGAGGTCCTCGCGCAGTGCGCAGCAGGCGCAGTCGTTGACCAGCGGAGTCGCGTCCGCGGATATCGCACCCCCCGAATCGCGCAGCGTGCGACGTACGTTGCCCGCGGCCGCCGAGGACAGATCGTGGTGCAGGGTGATACTTCCCGGCACGGCGCGCAGCAGGTGCTCGACGGTCTCCTTGCGCGCGTCGGCGTGCATGCCGCCGACGATCACGACGGGGAGGGTCACTTCCGCCCTCCGTAGCGGCGCTCGAAGCGCTCGACGCGTCCCGCGGTGTCCAGGACGCGGGCGGTGCCGGTGTAGAAGGGGTGGCTCTGCGAGGAGATTTCGACGTCGATGACGGGGTAGGTGTTGCCGTCCTCCCACTCGACCGTCTTGTCGCTGGTGGCGGTGGAGCGGGTGAGGAAGGCGAAGTCGGCGGCCTTGTCGCGGAAGACGACCGGCCCGTAGGCGGGGTGGATTCCAGGCTTCATGGGGCGGCTCTCTCTGGGGGAGGGGGGTCAGCGCTCTTCGCGGAAGTCGACGTGCCGGCGGACGACCGGGTCGAACTTGCGCAGCACCATCCGGTCCGGGTCGTTACGCCGGTTCTTGCGGGTGACGTACGTGTAGCCGGTGCCGGCGGTCGAGCGGAGCTTGATGATCGGGCGTACTTCGTTGCGTGCCATGGCAGCAGTATACGGGAATGGGAATCGTTTTCAATAATGATTCCGATGCTCCCCGGAAGGGCGGCGGACCCCATGAGCGATGTGTCCATGGAAGGCCGGGCCGGACGGTGCCGTGGCTGCGACCACCGTCCGGCCCGGAGTTTCAGGCCGCCTGAGGTGCGGCGGGTTCGTGCTCGCAGGCGTCGTCGATTCCGTACGTCTCCCAGTCCGGGAAGTCGTCCACGGCGGGCACGGCTTCGCCCGGGCCGAGCAGGCAGGCTTCGAGGGCCGCCCGCAGTGCGTCGGCGCGCAGGCCCGTGCCGATGAAGACGAGCTCCTGGATCTGCGCGGTGTCCGGCCCGTGGGCGCCCGAGGGCTCGAAGCGGGCGACGGCGCCGGCCTGGGACCAGAGGCCGGTCACGCGGGGGCGGCTGGCGAGCCAGAAGAAGCCCTTGGAGCGCAGGATCTGTCCGAAGGTGCCGCTGTCGAGGCCCTTGGTGACGAAGGTCCACAGTCGGCCGGGGTGGAAGGGTAGGTCGGAGCGGAATACGAGCGAGGAGATCCCGTACTCCTCGGTCTCCGGGACGTGGTCGCCGTTCAGCTCCTTGACCCAGCCCGGGGCCTGCTGGGCCCGCTCGACATCGAACAGGCCAGTGCCCAGCACCTGTTCGAGAGTCACCTGTCCGCGGACGGCGGGCACGATCCTCGCCTCGGGGTTGAGCCGCGCGAGCGTCGCGCGCAGCCGGGCGACCTCCGTCGGCCCGACCAGGTCGAGCTTGTTGAGGACGATGACGTCCGCGAACTCGATCTGGTCCATGAGGAGATCGCTGACGGTGCGCTCGTCGTCCTCGTACTGGTCGAGCCCGCGAGCGGCGAGCTCATCGCCGCCCGCGAGCTCCGGCAGGAAGTTCGCGGCGTCCACGACGGTGACCATCGTGTCGAGACGGGCGAGGTCGCCCAGGGTTGCGCCGTCGTCGCGGGGGAACGAGAACGTGGCCGCCACGGGCATCGGCTCGGAAATCCCGCTGGACTCGATCAGCAGGTAGTCGAAGCGCCCCTCGCGGGCCAGCCGGTCGACCTCCTCCAGCAGATCGTCGCGCAGGGTGCAGCAGATGCACCCGTTGGTCATCTCGACCAGCCGCTCCTCGGTCCGCGACAGCGCTGCCTCTCCGCCGCGCACTAGGGCGGCGTCGATGTTGACCTCGCTCATGTCGTTGACGATGACCGCGACCCGCAGGCCCTCGCGGTTGCCGAGCACGTGGTTGAGCAGGGTGGTCTTGCCGGCTCCAAGGAATCCGGACAGGACGGTGACCGGGAGCGGGGCGTTCGTCGGGCGTGCCATCGGCTCAGCCTTCAGGGCGCAGCAGGCCGCGTTCGTACGCCTTCACCAGTCGCTGCGGGACCTGGTACACGGAGCCGTCGACCGTGATCGGGACGAGCTGCGGCGTCGTGGCCTTCCACTGGGCCCGGCGGTGACGGGTGTTGCTCCGGGACATCTTCCGCTTGGGGACGGCCATCGGGATCTCCTGAGGTGTCGAAGTGTTTCGACGCGAAGCTACATGAAAACGACGACCATTTTCAATCTGAATGGGCAGGGTGGCAGGGTGGCAGGGTGGCAGTAGGGGCGTTGAGGCGGTGGCGCGACGGCGCCATGTCGGGGTCGGGGCGGCACCTGTGCCGCATATGGCGTTTCGGTGGTGCCTGGGAGTGTGTGGAAGGAGCCGATGGGGGTCTTGGCGTCCTCGCGCCCGTCGGTGAGCTGGACAGGGGTGCTGGTGACTGCGAGGCGTGGGACCTGTTGGGGCGCCCGCCCGTCCGGCGGTGCGGGGCGTCGGTGTGTGCGTGTTGAGCCAATGGGGAACGGTCGGGGGCTGGAGCCGGCGCAGCTGGCGCGTGTAGGCAGGCGGGACCTCTGGCTCAACACAGCCGCGCGCGACGCCCGTTGGAGCCCCCCTTGGCACCGCGGGGGCGTCGCGCGCGACCGCGGCTCACTTAATCAGTTATGGGAATCGTTTTCAACGGTGGAGGGTCGGGCAACCTGAGGATGAAGCGATCGTCCTTGCCGCCGGCAGCCTCACGGGCTGAATCGACCACGGCAGCGCACGCAGCCACCCTTGCTGCACTGGGGTGGCACGGCGCCTCCGGCCACGGGGCGAGCGTGATGGGGAAGCAGGGCGCGCCGTGGGCTGGAAGTGCGCCGCGATCGTCAACGGCGTCGGTTCGGCCCCCGAAAGGGCCGAACTTGCGCACGCGGCGGACTCCAAGAAGGGTGAGTCCCGGCATGCCGGCTACCTGGAGATCGCGATGCGGCGTAACGCACCTCCAGAAGGCGCTCGGAGCGATGTCGCGAGGCCTCGTATTCCCGACCACTGAGCCAGGGGAATTACCGTGGCATCTGCCATGGTTTGGAAGAGTGGGGCGTGCGACCCGTAGCCTGACGCAACGAGCTTGCGTGCCCAAAGAGGAGGAAGTGGTGGCCACTGTGCCTGGCGAGACGAGCGGCGCGCCAGTCCGGCAACGGTCCACCCGGCAGCGGGCCGCCGTAGTGGCGGCGCTCGACGACGTCGATGAGTTCCGGAGTGCGCAGCAGCTGCACGATGTGCTCAAGCGTCGCGGTGACTCCGTGGGTCTGACGACCGTCTACCGCACCCTCCAGCACCTGGCGGACTCGGGTGAAGTCGACGTGCTCCGTACCGGCGACGGCGAGGCCGTCTACCGGCGCTGTTCCAGCGGCGATCACCACCACCATCTGGTCTGCCGCTCGTGCGGCAAGGCGGTGGAGGTCGACGGTCCGGCCGTCGAGAAGTGGGCTGCGGCGATCGCGGCCAAACATGACTTCGTCGGCATCGCCCATACCGTGGAGATCTTCGGCACCTGCGCCGACTGCGCAGCGGCCGCAGCCTGAAGGGCGGCCGAACCGGCGTCCGCACAGGACGGGTGACCTCCAGGCAGCAGTTCATCGAACCGGGAGGCCGAGGGGGAGTAGCCCCAATCGGTGGCACAGCTGCCGACACACCCCACCGGATCCCCATGGTGGAGTGCGTCGGCAGCGGAGTCTCATCCGGGTGGGACTACCAAGAGGACTTGGTCACGCCGGGGAGGAAGCCGGCGTGCGCCTGCTGCCGGGCGCGTACGCGGGAGAGCCCGAACTTGCGCAAATAGCCGCGGGGGCGGCCGTCGACGCTGTCGCGATTACGTACGCGGGTGGCGCTGGCGTTACGTGGCTGTCGGCGCAGTTCTGCCAGCGCGCTCCGGCGCTCGTCCTCGGTGGACGAAGGGCGCCGGATGATTTCCTTCAATTCGGCCCGCCGCGCGGCGTGCCGCTCAACGACCTCCTTGCGCTTCTCGTTCTGCGCGATCTTGCTCTTCTTCGCCATCAGACCTTCACTCCTCGCGCCCGGATCCGGGCGACGGCGGCCTCGATGCCGATGGCGTCCACCGTCTTGATCGCCTTGGCGCTCAAGGTCAGGCGGACGTTGCGGCCCTCGCTGGGCAGCCAGTAGCGCTTGCTCTGGATGTTCGGGTCGAAGCGGCGTGACGTACGCCGGTGGGAGTGGGAGATGTTGTTGCCGAACCCGGGCTTGGCGCCGGTCAGTTGGCAGTGGGCGGACATGGGTGAATCCTGCCTCTCTCTAGCCATCACTTATTGGCAATGGAAACCATATCCATATACTAGCCTCATGGTCCGCACGGATTCCGCCCGACCGCCGGGCTTGGTCACCGTGGGTGCCGACTTCACCGGCGTCGACCACAAGACGCGTTTCGAAGTGCCGGCGGGATCGTGGAAGTGGAGAGTCCTTCGGTGAGCCGCCCGTACTCTGCCCACGGTGCTCCGGCCTGGACGCGGTCAGCCACGCCGAGCGCCGCTGTGAGGCTCGGGGTGGAGCAGGAGCCCAAGACGCCCGTCGTCGTCGGCATTCACCCGGATGCCCTCAAGCGGGTAGCCGACCCATCATGTCGAGTGCGTCGCGATCCTTGAATCGACCGCAAAGGGCCTCTGACCTGCAGTTTAGGGCGGTGTGTGATATGTGCGCTGTGGGCGTTAAGGGTGATATTTTGACGCTGGTTTGACGCTGGTTTGACGCTGGTTTGACGCTGGTTTGACGCTGGTTTGACGCTCGTGCCGCACGTTTGACGCACGCCCGACGCATATTCTGATGGGTTGTCAGTAAGAAAAAGCCGCCGTCCGCACCAGGAGGAAATCCTTGCGTGGGCGGCGGCTTCGTTCTGCTTGCTGGCCTTGCCGAGGCTCTGATCACCTCCGGGGGCTCGAACTCTCACCTGAACACGTACGGTGACAACCGGGAGAAGGTTCCAACTCGTCCTGCCTACCGGAAACAAATCTTGGCCGGCTGTGTGTTGGCCAGAGGTCGGTACGGAGGGGGAGGTGTCGGGCCTGAAGCTGTTCAACACGAAAAGCGGCGTGACCGAGGTCACGCCGCATCTGGCCGGAGTCGAGGGGGATGTGCAGGATCTCGTCGAGGCGCACATGGAGACGATGCTCGGCGTCCGGTTCTTGGCCAGCGAGTACAGCACCGGACCGCTGCACGGCGGCCGGATCGACTCGCTGGGCATCGACGAAAACGGCGCACCGGTGATCATCGAGTACAAGCGTGGCACTGACGCGGGCGTCATGAACCAGGGCCTGTTCTACATGGCCTGGCTCGTCGACCACAGGGACGCCTTCCGGCACCTGGTCCGCGACCGGCTCGGGGTGCACGCCGCGGCCCAGGTGCTGTGGAGCGCACCGAGGCTGATCTGCGTGGCCGGCGACTTCACCCGCTACGATATCCATGCCGTCCGCGAGCACCGGCACGCGATCGACCTGGTCCGCTACCGCTACTTCGGCAGCGAACACTTCGGCCTTGAGACGGTGGTGTCCTTCGCGGGCCGTGCCGCGGCGCCGAAGACTGGCAGCCGAAGCCGGGGCACGGCGAAGGCGCAGCGGACCGCGACTGCGGGTGGGACTATGGCGGAGCTGGCCGCAGCGGTCGACGAGGTCCTGCTCGGGCTTGGCGAGGATCTCACCAAGGTCTCGAACCAGACCTACACGGCTTACCGACGGATGCAGAACTACGCCTGTCTGGTCCCGCCGAAGAAGGCCAAGCTGCTGGTCTACCTGAAGGCCGATCCGGCGAAGGTCGACCTCGTGCTCGGCTTCGCCCGTGACGTGACAGGGCTCGGCCATCACGGCACCGGCGACCTGGAGCTGACGCTTCAGTCCGAGCGAGACCTGGAGCGCGCGGCCGACTACTTCCGCGAGAGCTACGCCGTGGCGTGATGGGCCTGTGTCCGGGACTGGGCTGCGGTTAGCGGAGGGCCTCGGTGTGGGATGGCCGACTGGGTTCGTGTCGTTGCCTCTCGACGGTTCGGGCATGGGTGGCGGTGGATTTCCAATGATCCGGTGATTCCCCGGTTTGGCTGACCGGGGATCTACTGGTACGTTCCGCCGCGCCCGGCGGGCGGCGCGGGCTGGGCTGCCGGGCGCGCGGCGCTTCAAGCGTGCCATATTCGGGGGAGAGGCCCCGCGTCATCCCCCGTACGCGGGGCCTCGCTCGCTGCCACGGCCAGGCGAGGGGCGCGACGGACCGGCAGGAAAATGCAGCCGGTCAGCGCTCGTGGTGGGGAGGTCGTCCTCGCGGACGGCGAGGTACGTCTCCGCCGTCGCGGCTTCGAGGAGGCCGGGGTCTTCGTCGAGGTCGAAATGAGGGTCGCTCTGGGTGTGCAGCAGTTCGCGCCAGGGGCGGTCCCTGCCGTGCTCGAAGGCGGCATGGACCCGGGGCTCGATCCGGGCCAGCTCTTCCTCCTGTTGCTCACGGAAGACGCGCCGCTGGGTCTGGCGGCGGCGCTCCTCCGCTTCCTCGCTGGCGGGCTCGTCGGCCCGAAGGTCCTCGGCGCGCATGCCGGGGGTGCGCTCGGCGATCAGCTGGTCCTCGTAGTGGAGCTGGGCGCAGGCGGCGAAGAGCTGCCGGGACATGCCCAGGCGCAGTTCGGTGCCGGGGACGCGGTGCGTGAGGAAGTCGTCGAGGCCGAGGGCCCGGGCATGCCCCCGGCGGCCAGACTGGTCGCTGTCGGAAGTCTCAGCACGGACGGCGTTGCGCATCGCGCGGGCACTCGAGTCGTGTTCCAGGGGGGTGGTCACCCCGCGGTGGCCACGGCGTCGGCTCGTTCGGTCGGCGGGCAGGGCCACGGTCTTCAGGCGGGAAGGCTGCGCGCCGCTGAGTGCGAGGTACACCAGCACCTGGGCGCGTGCCGTGCCCACGAGGGCGTCGTTGCTGTCGCCGAGATGGTCTTCCGGAGAACCCGGCGGCTGGGGCGAAGCGGGGCCAGCGGCGGGCTTATTGAGAGTTGTCGTGCTGTTCGGCTGTGGCGCGGCGGAACTCTGCGTTGATGCGCTGGGCTTCCTCGAGGATGACGATGCGGCAGGCGGCCTCGACGGGCATGCCCTGGTCTACGAGTTCGCGGGCGGCGATCCGCAGTTGGTAGTGGGAGTACTGGCGGTGCCCTCTCTCCGAGCGGAGCGGGGCGATGAGGCGGGCCTGACCGGATGCTCGCCGACGGCGGTGAGGCGATCGCAGATCTGGCCGTGCTGCGGGGCCAGGGCGAGGTGTTCGGCCCAGTCGCCCGCGTTGACGGCTTCTGGCGGCCACCAGAGGGAAGCGTCGAGGACCGTGCACGAAGCCGCAGAGGTCTGAAGCCGGATCGACGCCCCGTGCGCATTGTCATCTGCCGTTGCTGCTTCTACGACCACAGTGCATCCCGGCCACGCTTGTGTCGCATAAAGTAGCGACTCGCACCAATTTGTCGCGCTGCAGTGTTGCGAAGTGCTCATTCACGCGATGTGTGGCCTGTCGCGTGCACGAACACTGGGCCGTGAGTCCGTCGAAAGGAGCCTCCGTGGAACCGGGCAGGCGACAGCCAGGCACGGCGTCAGCAGGCCGGCCAGATCCGAGCCGGTGGCATGCCTTGTGGGTCACCCTGGTGGCGGGCTTCATGATTCTGCTTGATGTCACGATTGTCGCGGTCGCGCTGCCCTCGATGCAGAGGGATCTCGGCGCCTCCCCGGCCTCAGTGCAGTGGGTGGTGTCCGGGTATGCGCTGACGTTCGCACTTGCGCTGGTGCTGGCCGGACGTCTTGGCGATGCGATCGGCCGACGCCGGATCTTCCTCGGAGCACTCGCGGCCTTTGTCTTGTGCAGCGCCGCAGTGGGAGCGGCCCCGACGATCACCCTGGTCGTCATCGCGCGCATGGCGCAAGGAATCGCCGCTGGCTGCCTTGCTCCTCAGAATTCCGCGTTGATCCAGCAGATGTTCACCGGAGCCGAGCGTGCTCGTGCCTTCGGTTTGTTCGGCGCCACCGTCGGCATCTCCAGTGCGGTCGGTCCGATCACCGGAGGCCTCATCCTCGCCTTGGCCACCGGGCCCCAGGGCTGGCGCTGGATCTTCTACGTCAACGTTCCCATCGGTGCCGTGGCACTCGTGCTCGGCCATCGGCTGCTGCCCCGCGTCGCCCCGGGCAAGAGGGGACACCTGGATCTGGCGGGCGTTGCCCTGCTTGGCTGCGGTGTCCTGGCGGTCATGCTGCCGTTGGTCCTGGCCGACTCCGGCGGCGTGCGCCGGCTGTGGTGGCTCTTCCCGGTAGGGGCACTGCTGCTGGTCGGTTTCGGGCGGTGGGAGCGCCGGGTTGCAGCCCACGGCGGCGAACCGCTGCTGCATCCAAGGTTGATTGCCGATACCCGCGGCTACGCCACCGGTGCCGGCCTGGCGACGCTCTACTTCATGGGATTCAGCGGTGTGTGGATCGTGTTCGCCCTGTTCTTCCAAAACGGCCTGGGGTATTCACCGCTGCAGTCCGGACTGGCCGTGACACCGTTCGCGGTGGGCTCCGCGGGAGCGGCTGTCGTAGCCGGACGGCTTGTGGAGCGGATGGGCAGGCTGCTGACCGTGCTCGGCCTGGTCGGCGTCATTGTCGGGCTCGCTGCAGCGGCCCTGCTGCTTGGGTTCGCCCCGTCATCAGTCGCCGTGTGGGTCGCTGCCCCGGCCCTGCTTGTGGGCGGTATCGGCAGTGGCTTCGTCATCTCCCCGAATGTGACGATGACGCTGCGGGAGGTTCCCGTGCGGATGGCGGGTGCGGCAGGCGGCGCGCTGCAGACCGGACAGCGGCTGGGTGGGGCGGTGGGGACGGCCGCACTGCCCGGCACGTTCTACCTGGTACTGGCCTCGAGCGGGGAGGACTACCGGCGGGCTGTGGCAGCGTCCGTCGGCGTCGGCATCGCCGCCATCTTCACGGCGCTGAGCATCGCGCTGATCGACTGGCGGACCGAC
Source organism: Streptomyces sp. NPDC048269 (assembly GCF_040652395.1). Classification (NCBI taxonomy): domain Bacteria; kingdom Bacillati; phylum Actinomycetota; class Actinomycetes; order Kitasatosporales; family Streptomycetaceae; genus Streptomyces; species Streptomyces sp. NPDC048269. The sequence goes on along the minus strand of NZ_JBEZLW010000057.1, from coordinate 27,399 downwards.
CGCGGCGCAACGGCGGCCCCGTGCCCGCCCGAAGTCGCCCACAGTCATTGCCATGCCACCCACATTTGAGACTGGTCGGACTGGACCAATACGTTGGCGCGCAATCAGCCGATGAGCAAGTCGACGGAGCGACGAGGCACGGGAGGCCGAGGGCACGACCTGATGACTGCGGGCATCTCGTACGGCGAGAAGGCGGTGCCCTCCGTGCTGGTCTGTCTAGTGATCGATCTGGCGCGAATCGCCCGCGACGATCACGCCGCCTTGCCGACCCGCGCGGGGGCGTATTCCTGCATGCCGGCCCCGCTCACGGCACGCGGCCACCGCGACCTTCGAATGCACGAGCTGGTACACGGCCGTTTGACCACGGTCCTGACCAGGAGAACACTCGAAATGTGGGCGCAGGAACACCGAAGGATCCCAACTCACCGAGCACCATCCGGCGACCGGCGCCGCAGCAGGAGGTGACAAGGGCGTCTGAACATGAGCGCGATCTCCTGCTTCAGCGCGTGCAGCCGGCTTTGAGCGGACTCATCGACGGTTCGCTGTCTTCGCTGGCGCCCATCTTTGCCGTGGTGATGTCCACGCAAAAGCCGGGCTACGCGTTCATCGCGGGGCTTGCTACGGCGATCGGAGCGGGGATCAGTATGGCCTTCTCCGAGGGCTTGTCCGATACCGGAACGGTCACCGAACGCGGCAACGCCTGGAAGCGTGGTGGCATCGTCGGCGGCGGCACCTTCCTGGGCGGCATTGTGCATACCCTCCCCTTCCTGATTCCGGACTATCTGCCGGCGCTCGTGGTCGCACTGGCGGTAGTCGTTATCGAACTGCTCACCCTGGCGTGGCTGCGCCATCGCTTCTTCGACGTCTCCTTTGCCTGGTCCTTCGCCACCGTCACGCTCGGTGGCGCGCTCATTTCCGGGGTCAGTATCGGCCTGGGCGCGCTCCTGGGCACAGCGGTCGCTGGATAAGAGGTCCTGGCACAGGGCGTTCGAGGTGTGGGTGGGGTTGTGGGCAGGCGCGAGGCCGAGGAAGCGTTGTGCCTGTCGTCGCGTCGCTCCCAGCGGATGCGGACGGACGCCGTGCAGCCAGGCGGACCTTGTGCCACCTCCGTGGGGATGCGGCCAAATGTGCGCATGGTGCAGTGCTCTCGTCCTGGACAAGCCCGCACGTCGCTTACTCCCCGGGGGCTTGAGCGCGTGGATCGGCCGTGCCGTCTTCCGGTGGGTGCGGCTGGTCGGTGACGGCGTGCAGAGCCAGCTCGATCCTGATCTCCTCGCTGTCCAGGACTGCCTGCAGTCGTCGCAGGACGATGTCGTCGATGCTGCGCTGGTCCCGTAGGCGGATCAGGGCGCTGCGCTTGACGTCGAGCAGGGCGAGGCGCAGTTCGAGTCCCGCTCGCACGCCGGGACCGGTGGTGTCGGGCGCCAGCGCGTCGTCGGCGGCGTACTGGCGCAGTTCGCTCAGGATGGCGTCGGCGGTCTCCGGCGGTGTTTCCAGGCGGCCGGCGTGGTCGGGAAGGGCCTCCAGCGCCGCGGCGGCGATCTGGCGGTGGGCGCGGCGTTCCTCGGTGGTCTCGTCGGGATCGCTGCGCAGTCCGGCCCAGCGGGCCACCGCGGGCATGGTCGTCCCCTGGAGGACCAGCGTGACCAGGATGACGGTCACGGCGGTGAAGACCAGCAGGCCGTGTCCCTCCAGCGGCTGGCCTGCGGCCGTGGTGGCCGGGACGGCGAGGGCGGCCGCCAGCGACACGGCCCCGCGCACCCCGCTCCAGGCGATGGGGAATCTTTGCCGGGCGCCGGAGCGCAGCGTGCGCTGGATCGGGCGGCGGTCGACGGCGCGGATGAGGTAGGGCACCGAGTACAGCCACAGCAGGCGCGTGGCGATCACCACGCCGCTGACCAGCAGGGCGGTGGCCACCGCGTGTCCCAGGGAGACGGAGCTGATCGAGCGCACGATGGCGGGTGTCTGGATGCCCACCAGGACGAACAGGGCACTGTTGAGGATGAAGGTGCTCACCTCCCAGAAGCCGATGATCTGCATTCTCGCGCCCGCGCCGATCACCTTGGGGCCCGCCTGGCTGAGGATGAGACCGCACGTGACAACCGCCAGCACGCCGGAAACGCCCACGGCCTCCGCGGGCAGATAGGCGGCGAACGGGGTGAGCACAGCCAGGGCGCTCCCCACCGCACGGTCGTTCAACCGCCTGCGCAGCGTCACCACGACGGCGCCGCAGGCGGCGCCGATCGCGACACCGCCCGCGTAGGCCAGCAGGAAGCGCGCGACCGTGCCCCACCAGCTGAAGGCCTGTCCCTCCACGACGACCCCGACCATCACTGCGAAGAGCGCGAGCGCGGTGCCGTCGTTGATCAGGCTCTCCGCCCGCAGGATGGTCCGGACCCGCCGGGGCAGGCCCCGGGCCACCGCCGCCACAGCGATGGCGTCGGTGGGGGCGACGACGGCGCCAAGGACGGCCGCGAGCGGCCAGGACAGGCCCAGCGCGTGCCCCACCGCAGCCACCGCGGCGGCCGTGGCCAGCACCAGACCGGTGCCGAGCAGCATGATGCCGCGCACGTTCGTTCGGATCTCGCGGAGCGAGGTCGTCAGCGACTCCCAGTAGAGCAGGGGAGGCAGGAACAGCAGCAGGACAACCTCGGGAGGCAGGACCAGTGAACGGAAGTCGGGCGTGAGACCGATCAGGCAGCCCGCCGCCACCAACAGGACCGGCTCGCTCCAGCGCAGGCGGCGCGCCAGCCACGTCATGGCCACCACCGCCGCGAGGATCACTACAGTCACTTCCAGGCCATGCATGCGGCACCGCCTTCCTGCTGGGGCAGGCACCCCTCTCCCCGGTGCTCCTCGGAGCCGTGGCCCAGCCCTGGCCCGGGCACGCCGCAGAGGTGGCTGGTTCAGCCCTGGGCGAGTTCTGCCAGAGCATCGACATGGATGGGTGCCCAGCCGAGCCCCGGCGGCCCGGGCGCCGGTGAGCCGCTGGTCCAGGCGACCGCCTCGGCGATGAGGCCCATCCGCTGCCGCAGCGCCTGCTCGGTGGCCGCCAGGGGCCGGCATCGGCGATCACGGCGTAGTCGCCTACTTCGGCACGCGCCCAGTATTAGTGACGCGTGAGGCGGGCTCGGCCATCACATCCCCTCCGGGGAAGGGCCGGCGACCGGCGCGGCCGCGGCCATGATCTTGTCGATTTCCGCGCGGTCCTCCTCACTCAGCGAGATGTCCGCTGCCGCGAGGCTCTCATCGACGTGCTCGGCCCGCCGAGTGCCGACGATCGCCACGTGCACGGCCGGATGAGCCAGCGTCCACGCGATGGCCAGCTGGCTGATCGTCATGCCCCGGGCGGCCGCGAACTGTTGCAGTTCTCTTACGACGGCAAGGTTCCGGCGGTAGGCCTCACCACGGAACACGCTGCTCTTGCTGCGCCAGTCGTCGGAGGGGAAAGCGGTGTTCTCGTCGAACGTTCCGGTCAGCAGGCCGTGGGCCAGCGGACCGTAGACCAGCACACCAATGTCGTGCCGGCGCGTGTAGGACAGGATTGCCTCCTCGATGTCGCGGCGGAACAGGTGGTACGGCGGCTGGAGCGTCTCCACCGGCAGGGTCTCGGCGAACTCCGACATCTGCTCGGTGGTGTAGTTGGACACGCCGACATGCCCGATCTTGCCCGCCCCGACCAGCTCCCGTAGCGCACCGGCGGTCTCGGCGACTGGCACATTCGGGTCCGGCCAGTGGACCTGGTAGAGGTCGATGTAGTCGAGGCCGAGCGCCGCAAGGCTGGCGTCCACGCCCCTGCGCAGCGAATCGGTGCCGGCATCGCGAGCGATGCCGGTGTCCGTCTTGCGCAGCCCGCCCTTGGTGGCGATCACCAACTCGTCGCGATTCCTGCCGAGATCAGTCTGCAGGGCGTCGCCGAGCAGCCGCTCTGATGCGCCGAAACCGTAAGCCTGTGCCGTATCGAAGAAGTTGACCCCCTGCTCGCGAGCTCGGCGGATTGCGGCCTTGGCCCCCTCCTCGGCGAAGGCTCCCCACTCCCCGCCCAGCTGCCAGGTGCCGAACGCGATGCGGGACACCTTGAGGCCAGACTTGCCCAACGTGGTGGTGTGCATAGCTACCTCCTTAAGGCCAAACTAAATATTCCCTCCTCAAGGAACGTGTGCCGGGGCCAGGGCCGCGCAACGGGACCAGTAGCCGCGTGATCGAGCAGCGCATGCCTGGCGACCAGCCGATACATCGCAGGACCAAATAGCAGATAGATAGCGAATACGGGCCGACGCCCGCCCCAGTTGGCCTCGATCGACGCCGCGGTCCTCGATGTATTGATCATCGTGCTTGCTGCCGTTCGCCGGTCACGACGTGGGAGGCCGGGTCCATGCGGCGTCGGAAGCCGAGAGCCGATGGGTGAATGCAGCGGTGGCAACGAGCAGGAACAGCGCCAGGCCCAGAGCTGTGGAGAGGCCGACGTGCAGGAGGAGAAGGCCACCGATGAGGGCACCGAGGAACATCGCCACAACGGACAGGACGCGACGGCCGGGCCGCGGTCCAGTACCGCCTGCCGCCCTGGAGTCGGCGGCGAGTCCGGTGAGAGTCAGGGTGAGGACGGTCGTGGTGAGGTCGGGGACGCCGAGGCGCCGGACGACAGCGTTCTGCACCCCCATGCCCATCGCGAGGAGCACGATGAGCACGTACTGGACACCCGAAGTCACCTTGTCGTCGGTGGCCGCAGCCACGACCACCGTCACAGCCACCAATAGGACCTGTGCCCCGAGGGCGAGGGTGAGCAGCCGACCGCGATGCGTGCCCATCCGGGCGTGCAGGCAGCCTCCGGCGAATGCACCACCGAGGAAGGCGCCGAGGGCGGTGACGGAGGCGGGCGCCGAGAACCCCTGGGCACCGGCCAGTGCGAACCCGAGGAATACGACGTTGCCCGTCATGTTGGCGACGAATACATGGCCGAGTCCCAGATAACTCACCGCATCGACCAGGCCTGTCACCACCGTGAGTGTGAGCATCAGCGGGGGTAGCGGGCCATGAGGATCCTCGCGCGGCGGGACGAGCGTATGAACGACATCAGTCAGCAGTGTGCGCATGCGGCGCCTTCCTCAAGGGGCCTCAGCGAATGACGGCCCGCAGGGCGGACTACGGCGGCGGCTTCCGCAGGTAGTCGACGGAGGCGAGGTCGTCGTTGTCGTGGCCGGCTTCGACGGTTGCTTCCAGGCGGTCCCGGACAACTTGTAGCAGCGGGCTGGGGGCGGCAGCCGCTGCGGCCAGGTCGATGTCCTTCAGAGCGAGTTGCACCGTGAATCCGGGCGCGTAGGAGGCGTCGTCCATGAGGCCTATTTTCTGCAACTCGTACGGCATGGCGAGCGGGCCCGCCTCAAGCACCCGCACGAACGTCGCGTGGTCGACGCCGAGAGCGTCGCACAGCGAAAGGACGTCGCTCATGGCGACCGTCGAGGCCGCCATCCAAGCGTTGACCGCAAGCTTGACGGCGCTGCCCTCGGTCCCCGTCCCGATATGCAACACGGACGAGCCGAGATCGTCGAGCACGGGACGCGCACGCGCGAGGGCATCCTCGGTGCCAGCGGCCAGCCAGACAAGTTTGCCCTGCCGAGCGGGCGCGGTACTTCCCGAGACTGGGGCATCGAGGTAGGCAACACCGTGATCACGCGCCAGACCGGCCAGGGCGGCGGCGCTCCGTGGCCCTACTGTGCTCGCCTGCACCCAGACGGCACCTTCGTCGAGCCGGTCAATGGCGTCTGGCATGACCTCCGCGACAGCATCGCCGTCACGGAGCACAGTGATGACGACGGGAGCGCCGGCGACCGCATCGCCCAACACGCTCACCGCTGTGACCCCGGAAGCGTCGTCCGCCACCGCGCGGGCTCTCTCCTCCGTACGGTTCCACAGCCTTACCTCGTGGCCAGTATCTCCGAGCCGCGTTGCCATCGCGGCGCCCAGGGCGCCTGCTCCGAGAACAGCGACGGTGGAAGCGTGAGCCATGGAGAACCCCTTACTTGTTTCCCCTTACCCATGTTCCACCGGCAAGCCAAGCCTTTCCTGGCGAAGGAGCGCAGCGCCTGCAGCAAGTCGCTGATCGATCAAGTACCAGCTTGGGCGACCTGGAGGATCGTCACGGCACCCTGTGATCCAGGCGCTGGCAACCGCGGCGCCTCGCGCCTCGATGGAAGTGTGATCGAGCAACCCGAGGGGCTGAGCGTAGCGTCATAATGCGCTACGCTCCGTAAGGGGTCTCCGAGAAGCAACATGCGGCTTGATTCCCTTGGAGGGATGGGTGCCGGGAAGATCACCACGGAAACGACGCGGACCGGCACCGACTCGTTCCGGCTCGCCCAGACCCAGGAGAAGCGTCGCCGAGCCTGAGGCTGTATGCCCTCAGCCCGTACCGAAGAGACCGGCTCAGCGTTGATCTTCGCGTGCAGGTGCCCGCTGGCACTCACGTGATCACTAGGTTGGGAGAACCCCTTGCGGATCCGCTCGTTCGTCACCGCCATGCTGTTGGCCAGTGCAGCAGTCGTTTCCCTCTCCGCCACCGCCACAGCGGACGGCTGGGGCAGCTGCCGAGAGGGAGCCATGTTCGCTGACTATCAGAGCGGGGGGTTCTGGACCTGCGCCCAGGGCCGGTACGTCTACAGGGCCTGCCCTCCCGGTACCCGTGCCGAACAGCATGGTCAGGACAACGTCTTCTGCAATTACGCCTGACTCGGGCTCAAGCTGACCCGTCCCAACACCGAGGCCGGCGCCCCAATGGGGCGCCGGCCTCGGCCATGCTGAGCCCGCCCGCTCTCCGCGTGGCCGAGCCAATGCCCGTTCTCGTCGTCCACCGCGGCTCGGAGAATCCGCCGGTCCCGGATCGAACAGGGGTCGAGATCCGCAGAGTCGCCGCACCTGTCGGGGGCACGCCGGTGACCGGATCCGATGGTCCACGCCACTGCTTGAACGGTCGTGCCGCCGGATGTCGCGGAACAGCACGGGTATGTCCACGCTGTCGGTGTACACGAGGGGCGGGACGTCGGCGAAGGGGGAAGGAATCACCTGCCTACTGTGCCAGCGACCGGTGAACCCACCGGGCTCCGGGTCGATCCCGGCCGCACCCCCGACCCGATGCATCGGTTGGCGGAGAGTTCAACGTCTGGACGCAGGCGGGGGCGCCGATACCGGGGGCCGGGCTACCGCTGGCTCTGTGGAAAGACGGGGGGCGGTGCCGGCGGTCTGGAGCTGGGGCTGCCGGTGGCTTTGGGACGCAAGTTCAGAGGTGATGTCCTGGATTAGCGACGTGGGGGAGTACGCCGAGAGGTGAATGGCCCAGGTGGGTCTGCCGGCCGTGTTGCCGCCCCAAATGGTCCAGGCCGGCAGGACACTCCCCTGCTTCACGAACGTGTCGAAGCGGAGGCCCGCCCCGTCGGCGGTGGGCGCCGTCCAGTCGATCAGCCGGGCTCCGACAGTCAGGGACCAGCCGCCGATGTCGTCCAGAGGCCTGGAGGCCTCGGCGAGGTTCTCTGCCGTAACAGGGACGGTGGTTCCGCAGCCCCAGGCATGCTCGGAAGCGAGGCTGTTGAGGAGGGCGCGCATGATCTCGACCGGAGTGGTGGGGGTCGCGGTGGCGTGCCAGAGGCGTTCCCCGACGGGAGATTCGTAGGCGGCGACCGTCCAGGCGTTGTCGCCATGCATGGCTTCGTGGAGGAACTCGACGCGCAGCGACAGGGATTCATGGCTGGCGATGGTGGTCTCGTCGTGGGGCCGGTACTTCTCCCATTCCCTGTTGGCGGTGAGGAAGTCGTTTAGGAGGGCCTCGTGGTCGCCAGGGCCGGCGGCGTACACGGGCACCGTCTGCCACTCCTGCTCGGCCGGAGCGCCGGCCGGTGTGTGCGCGGGAGGCGACGACGTTGCGGTGGGAGGGGCTGCGAGGACTTCGACGGCGGCGCGCTCGGTGTCCGTCAGGGGGGCGGGCCGGGTGATGCTGAGCTTCGGCAATCGGCGCGGCTCGGTGTGTGGACGGGGACGGGTGAAGAGATGGCGGCAGCAGAGCTTCGGGGTGCCGCGAAGGGGCCGGCGCGGTTGGACTGGGAGCTGATGCCCCTGGAGGGCGTCGGGCCTCTGTGTTTCGGCATGCGTATCACTGAGGTCGCCGCGGTGTTGCCGGGCATGACCGAGATACGTCGGTTCCGGGCTGACCCCTCGTTCCAGGAGACCCTCGGCGTGGAGTTCGGCACGGGGCGTGCCGAGCCTGCTGTGTACGCCTACTTCGTCGACGGCCGGCTGTTCTGCGTCGCCGTCGACGCTGTCCACGGGCCACAGGTGACGCTCTGGGGAAGGGAGTTGACCGCCTGCGTCCCAGCCGATCTGGAACGGTTCCTCTCGCACGCTCACGAGTGTGGGGTGCTCGACGTGTCCTACGGCCCGCGGGGGAACCCTGGAGTCAACGGGCTCGGTCTGGTGGTGCGGGTGCAGGAGGTTGCCAGCGGCGTGGTGACCCGGCCGGTCATGGTGGGCCGCGCCTGGGCCGACCGGTGCACCGACGACTGGGAAGGCGCGATACCGGAGTGTGAATGGGTGGGCCGCCTGTGGCCCTATCCGGGCGAGGCGGGATCTTGGCCCCGCCCGGCCACAAGACACACTGCGGCGGCTGGCGACCTCCCTTCTAGCCTGTCCTCTTCCTGCGGTGATCTTCCGGCGCATGCGGCGTTCCCTCCGGATTTCTCTGCACGTGACTGAGGGGGGTTTGCGCTGTCATGGCCAGAGCGATGTCAGCGCTTCCCGCTACCGTCCAGGGATGCGAAGTCACTACGGAGTCCCGTTGACGCGCGACACCTTGAAGGACTGCGAGGGGTGTGGCGTCACCATCAGGTACAGGGGAGAAGGCCGACGTTCGGGGCATTGCCTTAGCTGTAGCCGGATGGCCCGCCAAGGTCGCCGATACAACCTGACGGCAGGCGACGTGAGGGCCATCTTGGAGTTACAGGGCGGCGTTTGCGCCTTGTGCGGCAACGGGCCCGAGGGGGACGCAAGCTCCTCCTACTGGCACATCGAACCGTGATCACGAATGCTGTGAGCCGTCGGACGCCGCATGGTCCATCTGCGGAGGGTGCGTCCGAGGCTTGCTGTGCAGCGGGTGCAATGCTCGGGGCGTTGCCTGGTACGAAGCTCTTCCCAGGGATCGTAGGGACTGGGAGCGCATGAACGACTACCTGACCAACCCGCCAGCCCGCCGTCTTCGCCTTGCAGGAAGGCTGAAGTTCTGCCTAGAGCACATCGCGCATCCCGTATGACCCAACTCAGGTAAGCCCCAGCTGCTGGCAGAAGTCGGCCTGGTCGGACTCCTTCAGGGGCGTCCCACAGACGCTTCGCGATGGTTCTTCGCGATTTGGGTGCCTCGCGAGACAGGGGGATTGCAATGCTGACGGTCAAGCCGCGAGCGGCAGAGGCCTCGCATGAAACGCCGGGGTACGGCAGAAGGGCCCGGATCGTTGACGATCCGGGCCCTTCTGATCAGTAGCGGGGACAGGATTTGAACCTGCGACCTCTGGATTATGAGCCCAGCGAGCTACCGAACTGCTCCACCCCGCGTCGGTGAACCTCACCCTACGGCACTTCCGGATCGCCCTTGACCAGCTTTGACCTGCTCGGGCGTCCTGCTGACCGGTGAGGGTGATGAGTTGAATGTCCATTTGGTCTGCTTGGGCGGTGAGGATGCGTGCCATGGCCATCGCCGGCCTGCCGAACGGCGACACCTAGCTGCGCGCGGTCGGCAACGACGGCAAGGCCTACCACAACGCCCGCTACCCGAGCGGCCACTGGCAGGGCTGGTGGCCACGGGCACGGGCGCCCAGAAGTTCTCCATCGCGGGCCTGCCGAACGGCGACGCCCAGATGCTCGTCACCCGCAGCTAGCGGGGCCTGCGGGCCCGCCTCACCGCGCGGTGAGGCGGGCCCGCAGGAAAGCACCGCTGTGAGCGGCAGGCGGGACCGGGAGGTCAGCCCGTCATGACGAAACGCCAGTCCTGGCCCGCGAACGTGCCGCACGCGGCCTGCTCGAGCGGCTGACCGCTCCAGGTCATGCCCCAGCCGGGGCCCATACAGAAGCCCGTGGCGCGGTTGCGGAGGCGGTAGTTGTCGTTGCCCATGTACTCGGTGACCCACACCTGGAGGTCGCTGTTCGCGCAGTATTGCTGGCGGATCACGGCGTGCTCGGCGGTGCTCTCCGGGGTCATGCACAGGTTGGTGGAGCGGACTTTCAGGAAGTACGCGTTCGTGCCGGCCCACTGGGAGTGGAATTGCTTGTTGTACTTGCCGTCGCAGGGGAACTGGATGAAGCCGGCGCCGACCGAGGTCGAGTTGCCGCCGACGGCGGCGCACATGCCCGTGTTCAGGGTCACGAGTCTGTTGTAGTAGCTGGCGTCCGGAGCGGCGGCTTCGGCGATGCCGGGCGAACCCAGAGTGAGGAGCACGGAACCGGTCAGCGCGGCGATGGCTCCGGTCAGCTTCTTCTTCATGATCTTCATCAGGCACTCCAATACGGGCATGGTGGACGGGACATGGCTGTGCCACCCGGACGTGCCGCACGCTGCGGTCGGCCGAGCCGTCGATCACCGTGGCAGAGCCCGCATTTTTGTGTCAGCACCTTCACGCCAAACCGTTCAGATTGGCCGGATCGAATCCGATGCATTCCGAAGCGCCATGGAATTAGCGTTCCCGATGCCCTGAGTTCATCGGGGAAATGGAGAAACCCCGCACTCCGGGTAGGCGCAGTGGGATGCGCGTCCGAACAGCACCTTGCAGAGCCTCGGGGTGAGGCTGAAGTCACTCACGTACTTGACGATATGGGAACCCACCGACAGCGGCGGGCCTGTTTGAGCAAGCACCCGCGGTGGGACTTCGGTCCTGGCGCCGGCTGTGTCGGAGGTCCCTCCGGACGGGTGCATGCAGCAGCATGTCCATCTCTCTGTGAGACGACGCGGTGGACGAATCGGAACTGCCCCAAGAAAAGATGGATGGTGAGGCGGCCGACGGCGATGTCGTCGTGGATTCGCTGGGCTTCGGCGCTGACCTCGCGGACCTCGTCCTGGGTCAGCCAGGTCATTGGGTAGTTGCCGTAGGTCCACTTGGTGGCGATCTCCTCTTGGAGCGCGGGGTCGATTTCCACGGTGGTGCCGCCATCGCGGAGGGCCCGGGCGGCTTGATCGGCGTAGTGGGGTTCGTCGTGGTCGATGCGGGCCAGGGCCATGGTTGCGTCGCTGGTCCAGCGGAATCCGTGCTCGGCGAGGGCGGCGCGGGCGAGATAGCGGTCGGGCCCGTGATGGTGGCGGTCACGGCGCTGGTGTGATCGGGGTGGAGGGCCAGGCGGACGTGGGCTTCGAGTGCGGGGCGGGGCATGCCGCTCGCTTCTCGGGTCCGGCCGGCAGGTGGCCGGCCGGACCCGGTGGGGTGGGGTTATCGGGAGGACCGCGAGGAGACGGTGGTGGTGCTGGTGCGCGGGGCGGGCGGCCCGGCCCGGGTCGTCGGGGCTGGTCGCGTGCGCGGACGTTCGACTGGCGGTTGGCCGGTGGCGTGCTGCCAGCGGGCCCGGACCGCGGTGAGGTCCGCGAGCGCTCGGCGGCTGCCGGTGACCAGCTGGTGCGGGGAGTTCGACGGGTCCTGCGCGAAGGCCTGGATGTGCAGGGCAGCTGCATGAGCGTGATGGAGGAGGGAGCGCCGCAGAATTTGCTCGCCCCAGTGCTCCGGGGCCCCGGCCGGAGTGGCGAGCAGCTCCAGGACGTCCTGCGCTGCGAACGCCGGCGTGAGCAGGCCATGGTGCTGGGCCTCCCAGAGCACGGTCACCTGGTCGACCGGCTCGCACCGGCTGGCCAGTGTGGTCAGGCAGCGGTACAAGGCACCGTGCAGCGGCAGGGTGAAGTCCTCCGGGCGCAACCACCGCATCGACGGCAACGCGGCGGGATGGGCGGTGGCCGTCGACAGCATCAGCCGCTCCTCGCTGGCGACGTCAGGGTCGGCCTCGCGGCTCGGCGGCATCGGTGGCGGGGTGCGGGGCAGCGAGCCCGGGTGTGAAGGGAAAGACGCGCTCAGGCCGTCGAAGAGGGAGGCGAGGGCGTCGGCCCGCCGCAGCGTCAGGGTGACGGGGTCAGGCAGTGAGGTGTCGGTGGCCGCGTGGATGAGCAGTTCGGCGTGGCCGAGGACGGTGCGGCGGGCATGGTCGGCCCGGACCATCCGTGCGTACGCGGGGGCGTGCGCGGGGTCGGGGCATGCCCCGGCCAGGGTGTGGAGGTAGGCGGCGGTCAGCCCGCGGGCGTGGGGGCGGGCGTGGTCGAGGACAGCTGTGATCCAGACCGGCTCCTTGGCGTGGAGGGCCGCGGCTGGCGGGGGGAGCGCGGCCATCGCTGCGAACAGCGCGCGGTGCCCGGCGGAGGCGAAGTGTTCGGGGCCGAGCGGGCCGATCGTCTTGATCCGGTGAGGGTCGAGGAGAAGCGCGCCGAGGAGTGCCTGCTCGGCGTGGTGGACGGGCGGGTTCGCGGGGATGTCCTCCAGGCCGAAGTCTGGCTCGGGCAGCCGGTTGTTGGGCATCAGGCCGCCAGGATGAAGTCGGACCGGGTGAGGGTCTTGTCGAGGTGCGGAGCCAGAAGGTGGGCGGCCAGCAGCGGGGGCACAGCGTTGCCGATCTGGGAGAACTGCTGGCCCTTGTTCCCGGCCCAGGGGTAGTCGGCGGGGAAGGTCTGCAGCGCACTGGCCTCGGCGGCGGTGATCCGGATCGGGTCCGGGGCCGTCTTCTTCTCGTCGGGGCCGGCGCAGGGTTCAGCGACCCATACGCACTCGTTCGCTCGGTGGCCGAAGAACAGCGTCCCGGCCGGCTCGTCGATGCCGCGGATGGTCGCGTTGGCCTGGTTGTTGCTGCGCAGCGACCAGGACCGGCGGTGTTTCCCGCAGGTGCAGGTCGGGGAGTCCGTGCGGGAAGTTCGAAGGCGTGTCCGGTGGGAGGCGGGGAGTGGGCTGGGCGGCTTCCAGGTACCGCGGTCTCGGGCGTCGGTGAGGGTCTTGCGGGCCCCTGAGGGGAACGGCTCCGGGCCGCCTCCGGGGCCGCCGCCGGCGCAGACGGTTGGGACGGGCCGGTCGGTGGCGCCCCAGCCGAGGGCTTCGGCCATGGACACCCACTTCTCGCGGCCCGGCCCGAACAACGACTCCGGCTCGGCGGCGTGGGCGTGGGTCGGCAACGGCGGCTCGGCTGTGCGGGTTCGGGAGGCGATCAGGATCGCCCGCTTCCTCGTCTGGGGTACGCCGTAGTCGGCGGCGTTGAGGATCCCGGTCCAGACGGAGAAGCCCCAGCCCCGGAGGATGACGGCGTACTGCCGCCACAGCGGCAGGACGTCCGGGACCTCCTCCATGGCGATCCACTCCGGCTCGCCCGCAGAGTGCAGGGCGTGGAGGTAGCGCATCGGCTCCGCGGCCAGTAGGGATCGGGGGTCCTTGCAGGCGGCCAGCAGCTTCTCCCGGGTATCGCGGCCGTCGGCAAGGTCGGCGACGGCCTGGTGGACCAGCGGCTGGTCCACCAGGCCGAGCCGCTTGCCGGCCATCGACCACGCCTGGCACGGCGGTTCCCCGTCAAGTTCAGTGTGTTGAGTATCTTCCTCCTCGGGACAGCGCTCGCTCAGGTGGTTTCTTGTGGTGTTCTGCGGGTGTGATCGGGAATGAATGTTCTCCTCAGGAAGAGAGGGCTCGCCAGAGGCCCTGCTGCTGGTGAGCTCGCCTATTCGACTGTCCCCGGCGCGGGTTCCGGTCTGTGACTGTGGTCGCCAGTGGTCAGCCTCGGCGTCCGCTGCGCCTCTCCCCATGGCGCTCTGTCGGCGGCATGGCCTGCTTGGCCCGCATCGGTCGCCTCCATCCCTCGCGCCGGAGCCCCTTCGGTGAGCCGGGGCATCAGCTGCTCGCCATCGAAGAGGAGTGGCCGCGCCGGCGAGGGGGCCTCGGCATGCGAACGCGTGATTCGGCTCGCAGAATGGAGGGAGGAGCCATTGGCGGATGTCTCTGCCAAGTTTCTCTTCGAGGAGGCGGATGACTACTCGAAGGTGAGGTTGGGCCGTGATCTTGCGCGATACCCTGTTGCATTAGTCGTGCGATAGTCGTGCTCCTCGGCCGACGCCGACCGCGACGTCGTTGCGTGAACTGACCGCGCTTCATACCAATGCGTCCGCGACGCTCTGCGATCCTGTAGATCCATCTGTGACACGGAGGAGGCACTTATGAATGAGAAACAAGGAACTGGGCAGTACCAGCCAGAGGAGCCAGGGGTCCAGGTGGTGGCCATCCCCCCTGGGAAACTGGACGACGCGAGAGAGGCCGTGAAATCTCTGCTTGCGGAAGGTGAGGAGTACGACGAAACGCTGCGATTGAGCGGAACGGGCTGTCGGCACACAACGAATGGCGATTTGCATTGCGGTGACACCGACCCGACATGACGTGCTGGGGTAGCCCCTGCGGCACGAAGTTCAGGATCGCGACGGGAAAGAGGGAGTTTAATGGATCGGCACGACCGGGCGGAAATTGCGGGCCGACCGCTCCCATTCATCATGCAAGTCGCCGGCGAATGGATCGACGTGAGGGACATTCCATTTCCGAACGATCCTGCTCTTCTATTTCGGGATCGAGTTCCCCTGACTGGAAATCTCAACGTCACCGCAGGCGGGTCAGACGTTCAATTCTCGGACATCGGCGTGGCGTCGTGATCCTGATCATTTCCGATCAGGATCACGACGGCCACGTCGCATCCGTCAGATCGGAACTGTCACGCAGGGGTGAGGAATTCCGGATCTTCGATCCGGCCACGTACCCAGAGTCTTCCACTGTGACCTTGGAGAGTGCGCCAACGGGTGTGCGAGCATTCCTTAGTTGGGATGGTTGCGAGCTGGATCTAACTCGCGTCAAGAGCGTTTGGTACCGCCGACCTGGCCCATTTGCCCTGTCGGATGAGCTGACGACAGAGGAGGATAAATGGGTCCGCTGTGAATGCGATCATCTGTTTCGCGGGGTTTGGGGGAGCCTGCACGGGCTATGGGTGAGCTACCCTGACGCGATAAAACGGTCAAGCGTGAAGATGACGCAGCTCGACATGGCCATGAAAATGGGGTTCTGTGTACCTCGCTTCACCGTTACGAATGACGTTGACGTAGCCTCGCAATTCATCTCCTCGTGTGATGGAGGGGTCGTAGTCAAGGTCCTAGCAAATCCGGCAATCAACTATTCGGAGCAAGCCTGCACGCTATACACTCATTTGATCTCCAAGAAGGACTGTGATCTGATCGATTCAGTACGATTCGGCCCCACATTCCTCCAGGAATTTGTCGAAAAATCAATGGACGTGCGCGTCACTGTGTTTGGTGAAGAGTTGTTTGCTGTCGGCATCGACTCGACATTTCTGGCGGATGCTCGCGTAGACTTTCGGCGGGCTAATATATACGACCTTCCGCACGTGGTACTGACGTTGCCGGAAGATTTGCGGTCGATGTGTATCTCGATGGTGAGGCGACTGGGTCTCAACTTCGGAGCGATCGATCTCATCCTCACGCCGGACGGCCGATATCTGTTTCTGGAGATCAACCCAAACGGCCAGTGGTACTGGCTTGAATGGGTGACGGGAGTTCCAATGACTAAGTCGTTGTGCAACCTCCTGGTGTCCGGGAGCGGCAGGGAAGAATCACTCTGCTGGCCAGCCGGACTATCCCTCGACTGAACGGGTGGTGCTCGTCATGTCTGTTGACCAGCCCGATCGGTACGATGTGAGCACTATTCGAGAGGATGGCCTGTCGAGTGAAACACGGTATGTCTTTGTCCCTGTTGGGACGCATAGCGTCCGCGTACCGTCCCACGTGACTGCTCATCTGCAGTCAATTCCCCATGAGGAAACCCCTGATCTCGATGGCACTCGGGTGTGGATCGGGCATAGCGAGGCCGGCCTAGAGCTCCACTTGGGCGACGTAGATCGTTCCACGCTGGAGGACTAGCGCCAACAGCTACGCCGGTGGCCCAAAGGGCCGGTCAGCGGTGGGGGTGGGGCTGGGTTGGAAGGACCCGAACGCGACTGTCGGGAGTGGTGAGTTCGATCCGCAGCTGCCGGTTCTCCACCGTGAGCTGGTGCACGATGCGGACGAGCCCCTCGCGGTCGGCTTGGAGCTGGGCGATCTCGGCTTTGTCGTTGGCCCGGAGCTCTTTGAGCTTGACGATCTGCTGCCGCAGCCGTATCTCGCTGTCGGGCGTCTGCCCGCGCTCGCTGACCTTGTCGTAGAACTCGTTCTTCAGGTCCACGTGGCGCTGGGTGAGCGCGTTGCGCGGGAGTTGGGCCTCCTGGGCCAAAGCGACGATGGTCAGGGCCCCGTTGGAGTGTTCGGGGGTCCCAGCCAGGATGCGGTGCATGGCGGCGTGGATGCGGTCGCGTTCGTTCAAGGCGGGGGTCATGGGGCGTTCTCCAGCGGGGTGATGCGGGTGCGGTCGTGTTCGTCGGCGATTGCGCGGAGCCTGTCGGCGTTGTTGCGCAGGCGGTCGCCGATGGGATCGGGCAGGCGGCCGGCCCGCTTGTCCAGGACGGCGGCCCGCTGACGGAGCTGTTCGGCGTGGTGGTCGGTTCGCGCGATGTTCGCGCAGGAGCTGACGCAGCGGTCCAGGCTGGGGGCGGAGTTGTCGGTGTCACGGTGACATAGCGCGCGGTCGCGGTTGTAGACACACATCAACAACGTGTTCGGGTTGTCGTAGACGGCCAGGTCCGAGTTGCTGAGGATCTTGCGGGCCGTGCGGGCGGTGATGACCGTGCCCTGGAATTGCGGGACGGTGGCAGCAGCGTTGATCGCGCGGCGGGCCGCCGGACCGGAGATGCCAAGTCCGTCGTCCAAGTCCTCCTGCAAGTCGGTGATGGTGTCGATGGTGGCGCGGGCGGTCTCGACGTCGAGCAGCTTGTGGATGCCGTCGCGGCTGCGGGCGGCATATCCGCCCGAGACGGCTGTTCGAAGATGGCCGTACTGAATGGCCAGGGCCACCAGCCCGCCCGGCCGGCGGGCGATATGCCAGGCCAGGGATCTGCGGAAGCGCTCGGTGCCGATGCTGCCGTGCGGGTCGGGAGGGATGACTTCATGACCCCGGCCCAGCGCGGTGGCTTCCTTGTTCGCCCAGGCCACGAAGTCCTCGATGCGGTCCACCAAGGTGGCGACACGCAGCGAGCCGTTGCCCTTCTGAATCTTGCCCTTGCCCAGGTAGTGGGCTCGGTGGTCGAACAGCAGGGCGTCGGGGGCGACGACGCGTTCCAGGACACGGACGGCGTGGACGACGGGAGCGATGGCCACCCAGGGGGCCTCGCGCAAGACGCCGGCCGACAGATGATTGCCGTCTCCATCCCGGGCGGTCTTGTAGACGTGGCCGTAGATCATGTGCTGCGGCGGCCCGCCGTTCTCGTACGGTTGGGGCTCGGGGCAGCAGCCGCTCCGCAGCCCCAGGACCTCGCCTGGCCGCATGCCGGTGAGGTAGGCGATGACGACGAAGCACGCCGTCGTCAGGTGTCGCAGCAGGTCGAGGGCCTCAGTGAAGTCGATGGCCTCACGCCAGGGCCGCTCGCCGATCTTCCCCATGACTGGGCTCTGCAGGGGGCTGGGACCCGACTGCCGGCTCACAGCCGGCCTCCACGTGGCCCCGGCGCGCTTGGAGACCTGATCTATGGAGGCCCCGGTAATACCCGCGACGTACTGGATGTTCATGCACCGGCGACCGGCATGCATGCGAGTGGGCAGCGGGTGGCCGGCAGCGAGGAGTCCCTCGACGTACGAATACAGCGCGGCCAGGGAGGCGGGGGTGCCGACGTTGCTGTTTGCCGCGGCGCTCAGCTGGCGGCGCTCGGCGGCCGCGGCCAGGATGTCCTCGGCGTAGTCATCGACCATCCGGATCGCCCAGACCAACAGCGGTCCCATCGTCTCGGGGGCAAGTTCCTCGGTGAGGTTCTCCCCGCCCAGGGCGCTTGTCGCGGGCGGCAGGTAGTCATCGACGCCGTGGACATCCCAGGGCGGTCTTCCGACGCCGAGGGGACTGGGGCCAAGCCCGTCGAACACCCACAGCCGGGTCAGCGCGATGAGCGCCTTGTGTACCGTGTTGCGGGACGTTCCGTTCTCCAGCAGACAACTCCCGTACTGATCGAGTGTCTTGCTGTCGCATGAACGCAGCGATCCCAGGCCCTGTGCGTGCATCCAGATGGCCAGCCGCCTCCAGTTCCACGCGGTCTGGTAGACGATGGGGGCGCTGGTGCGAGTCCGCCAGGACGCGGGACGCTCGCGCAGGAAGCTCGCTGTGAGCTCGCCGTTGATCAGCGTCCAGGCGATCAGGCGGAACTCCTCCCGCAGGCCGGCCGGAAAGGCATCCCAGTAGATCGCCCCGACGTCCGCGCTGGGGTTGCCGTTCATCGGTGCCATCGGCCAGACGTTGTCGCCGTAGCGGACAACGGGGCCTGTGTAGCCATCGGCAATCAGGTGCGGGGCGAAGACGGGTGTGTCCGGGCCAGGCCGGAAGCCCCGGCCGGCATCGATATCGAGGGTCATACGGCCAGCCCTCCAGTCAGCAGGTCGTCGATCAAGTCCCGGTCGTCATCGGTCACCCCGGAAAGCGCCTTGGCCCAGGCAGCGGGGCCGAGGAGTCTGCTCAAGTGCTCCAGCCGGGCATGGGTATCGCCCCAGTCGGCCTGCCACAGCGTCGGGTTCATCGCGCTACGCAGGTTCGTCAGCGCATGGTGCAGGTGGGCCAAGCGGGAGTGGTGGCCGGGGTGGATGCGCGCGTTGGTGCAGCCCAGGCACGCCAGGAACGATGCCCCGCAGCGGCCGTCCGGGCCGGAGTAGGGGCCGTCCTCGAAGTCCCGGCAGTCTGCAGTCGCCGTCTCGACGTCACCCGGCACCGGTGCATCGCGCACTTCGGCCGCCAGCACTACCTGCTCGGCCTGCTGGCGGGCGGCTTCGGCGGCCGCCGCGATCACCGGGGTGGCCGCCTCCCGGGCCCGCGCGTCGGGCATGACGTAGGTGGTGTCGTGGGTGTCCTGGCCGTTCTGCCCCGGCTCACGTCGCTCTACCACGTTCACCGTGCGCCGACCGCGCCGAAACGGCGAGCCGACGGCAACTCCTGCCAGCTGGCCCCAGTGGGCCGCACTGTTCTCACCGATACCCAGGCGGAACCAGTCGCCGACGCCAGCACCGCGGCCTCGTACGGTCGTGCGCCAGATGATCAGGCGGTTCGTGCCCGGGGCCATCGCCTCCACCGCCTCCCGTGCGAAGTGGGTGGCCGCCAGGGCCTGTGTGATCAGCCGCCCCGGGGAACCGGAGCCAAGATCGGTGACGTTGCGGGTCTCGTGGTGCTGACCGCTGCCGCGCTTGCGCTTGACCAGTTCGAGGCGGTAGGTCGGACGCCCGTCCGGTCCGCTGTCCGCGCTCGCACGGGGCACCGGCAGAGTGTGGATGACCGAAAGGTTGAACCCGAACTCCGCCATCAGCAGCACACCCAAGGACGTCGCCTCCAGGCGCGTCAAATACAGCCGCTGCCACGTGTACTGCTTGCTGCCGCCTCCCAGGGCCCGGGCATACCGGGGGACGACGAGGAGTTCCCCGCGTTCACCGACCGCACGGCAAGGCACGTGACCAGTGCCTGCAAGGCACTCCAGCGCCTCCCCGATCAGCCAGTCACGGCTGCCCTCGGTGAAGGCGCCCGCCCGCCACTGCTCGAGATGACGCGCGTTGTGCTCGATCCGCAGCAACGCGTTGCGGAAAACCCGGCGGGCCGCCGTCTTGATCTGATCGAACTCGGCATTGGTGTACGAAGTCTCCTGGGTGCGGGGCTTGGGAATGCGCTTGCCCATCGCCTCAGCCACCTCACCCACCACCCGCGGGTCATCGATCAGCAACGCACCCAGACGTCGCACCTGGTGAAAGCCACCGACCCGGGTGGTGCGGCTGAGTTTCCAGGAGCTCCAAACGGACGTGGTGATCGCGTCGACGTCCTGCGGCGGCTCCGGCAACGCCGCCAGCCAGTGCGCGAACACCCGCAACAACTCCTACACATTCGCGCTGGTCTCGACCGACTCCCAGCGCTGGGGCCGGCATCGCGCGGCAAACAACACGGCCAGCGAACGCTGCATCGCCTCGGTGACCGGCAGGGCGGAGAAGTCATAGGACCGCACGGATCCATCCCGCAGGTCGCGGTGTTCAACGACCAGGCCGCCGCCGTCCAGCACGTCGGGACGGTGGTGAACGGTCTGCGGCAGGGACGCCCTGCGTCCGCGGCGGCTCATCCTGCGTGTCCTTTCCTCTTCACTTCCATCCGGATGTCGATGTCCTGGATTCCTTCGGTCTCCCGGGCCACCCGGGCGAACACTTCGTCCAGCGACCCTTCGGATTCCGCCTCGTCACGGCCCGGCAGTGGAGCGCTCCCCAGCAGGGACCGCAACTGCAGATCCGCCACCGGCGCCAGATAGATCGCCCTCGTGGTCTCCAGATCCGCGTGGCCCAGCAGGTCCTGCACCATCCGCCACGGATCCCCGTAAAGCAGCCGGAAGTCCCGCCGCTCCTCAGGTGTCAGCCCGAACTTGCGATCCATCAAGTAGTGCAGGACCACAAGCATGTAGAGGGCAAACGAATGACGCGCACTATGCGGGGTGGCCTGCGGTGCGACACTGCGGTACGGATCCAACCCTGGGGTGCCGGGCGCCGGGTCAAGCACAGTGCGACATCGCTCGTTGGCCGTGCGGAACACGTTCTCCCAGGACGAGACCTGAAACGGCAGGCCCTGCTCGTTCAACCACAGCCACAGCGGTTCCGCCCCCTGCGGACCCTCCGTGTAGAGCGTCATGCGCTCGGCCACGGTCAGGTCCGCCAGGGCTTTCCTGCCCACGACCCCGTTGCGCTCGCACCAGTGGACCTGTCGTTTGGTGCCGGTGGTCACCTGGGTGACCAGACGCATGTCCACCACGGCGTCGTACCTGCCGGCCGCTTGCGCCTTCCGGACCGCCTCCGCACGCAGTCCCTGCTGGTATGCCTCAACCTCACCCAGGACGTGCACCGCGACGTAGAACGTGCGCGACTTCTTCGACCGGGTCACCGCAGCGGCGATCCGCCCGACGTAGTAGCGGTCACCCTGCAACCGAATCGAGGGGATCTCGAAGGTCAGCAGCGAACCACCCTCGCTCAGCCGCATACCCGAGGAGTAGAGCAGATCGGCAAAGGCGACATTGCGGTCCTCCAGCCGCCCGGCCCACGTCGGATCCGGCAACCCGCCGGAGCCATGCCCGCGCACCCCCACCTCAATCCAGCGGCGCCAGGCGCGTGGAGTCAGCCACCTCACATCGCTCCGCTTGGCGTCCTTCGCCTTCCCCGCCGGCACGCGGATCATCGTGCCGTCACGGCTGAGGATCTCCTTCATCGCTACCGGGTTCTGCGGGATGAGTTCCCGGCCCTCCGCCCAGGTGTAGAGCCCTGCCAGCGCGGTCAGTTCGCGGTCCCACTTCGCTCCGCTGACACGGTTCGCATTGCCCGGGGCGAAGCGACGCCAGTCCTCGTAGTCGTCCACGTCCTCCGCGACGGCCTGCGTCCACACATGCCCGCGTGCCCACAAGAAGTTCAGGAACAGGCAGATATCGGTGGTGTAGTTCCGCTTCGTCTCCGCGGTGTACCGACGAAACCGCCGTGTGCGGAGGTAGAGGCAGAGTAACTCGTCAACTCGGTAGTCCGGGGCAAGCAGGATCGGATCCCCGGGGCTGATGCCCGCCCGCTTCTCAGCCCCGGCCAAGTCCTCCCAGCCCTCTACCAGTGAAGGACGAACCCCACCCGGACCCGTACCCGGCGGTACCCAAAACACACGCCAGCCAGCCACCAGCAGACCCTCCCCGAGCTCCTTCAACACGCTCATTCAACAGGGAAGGGCGGGCTCGCTATGAACCCGTGGGTGCGGCCGACCAGCGGCCACACCGGGTACATCGCCACATCAGTACGGATCGTCAACTGGCCGGCACGGGCACGGGTTTTGCACGCCCACTCGTCCCACTCCAGACCGATGTCCCGTACGCCGAGGACATGCAGGGCGTGGCTCCAGCCCCCTGGGCCGTTCTGTCGGCAGAGTCTGTGTCCCTCGGCTCGGTGTCGCTTTGAGTGGCGGTTGAGGGTGTGGTGTCGGATCTTGTCATCGTGTCGCTTTCCACTGTGGGCATGTGCGGTTCTCGTGATGAAGGTCACCTCCGTGAGGTCGGGGCGGTTGAAATGTCAGCTGCACGAGCCGATAGCGCTGGTAACCCGCCGGGGCAGTGTCGTTACCTTCGTGTCAGCCGTGGCCTGCTCGCGCAGACGCTCGATCTCGAGGTGCTGGGCGGTGATCCGGGACAGCGCGAGTTGTTTGAACGCCTTGAGTTCGGCGAGTTCGGCCTCGTGCCGGTCTAGACGCTCCTTAAGCGCTGCGTTGGTCTTCTTGAGCCGTTCGATCTGCGCGGCCTTCGGGTCGGGGATCGCTCCGGCCTGGTGAAGGTTCTCGAGGCGACGCCTGGTCGAGGCCGGTGACCTCACGCGCAAGCCGGAGAAGGTCTCGTGGGAGGTGGCGGGCAGCCTGTACGTCGTCGGCGTCACCGCATGGGGGGCGGTACACGCCGTCCAGCCCGAGGAGGGCGAGACCGTCGTCATCTCCGGAGCCGCCGGGGGAGTCGGCTCGCTCGCCGTCCAGCTCGCGCGCCGTACCGGGGCCACGGTCGTTGGCTTGGCGAGCGAGAGCAACCACCGGTGGCTGAAGAGCCACGACGTGATCCCGGTCGCGTACGGTGACGGCGTCGCTGACCGGATCAGGGCCGCCGCGCCCAGCGGCGTGGACGCCTTCATCGACACCTTCGGCGACGGGTACGTCGAGCTGGCCCTCGCCCTCGGCGTCGCGACCGATCGGATCGACACCATCGCCGATTTCGCGGCTGCCGAGAAGTACGGGGTGAAGACTGACGGAGGGGTCGCGGCCGGGCCGGGGGCCAAGGTGCTCGCCGAGCTTGCCGGCCTGATCGCCGACGGACATCTCGAGGTGCCGATCGCGAACGTCTACCCGCTGGCGCAAGTCCGCGAGGCTTACACCGAGCTCGAACGCCGCCACACCCACGGCAAGATCGTCCTCAGGCCCTAATACGCCCTAGTGCAGGCGCCCGCACAGCGTCAGGTTTCCCGAACAGCTCGATGACCTGCTGCTCTGCGAGTGTGGAGGCGACCCGCCGGGCGACGGGGTTGGGCAGGTACTTCTCTGGGAACAGCGCGGAGACGTCTCCCACGTAGCCGCGCAGCCCAGGCGTCGCCGTCCACCCGCTGCGCCTCGGTCACGGTGAACCCGGAGTGCGCCCCGTGGTGCGGGTCGGTCTCCCGCCACATCGCATACGGCACCCCCGTACGGAAGTGCAGCTCGCCCTCGGGATTGATGACGGCGTGCACCTTGGTGTCCATACCCGGTGAACGAGCCAGCCGTCAGGAATTACGGCGGGCGGCGGGGTCGCGCTGGGCGACGTGCCGGGCGACTGCGTCGACGCTGGGGCGGGCGTACCGCTCCAGGGACCGGACGGAGGCGTGGCGGGAGCGGGCCAGCAGCATCGGGGTGGAGGTGCCGCCCTCGGCATCGTGCGTCAAGGCACTGTGACGGAGCCGGTGCAGCGTCCAGCCGTCCAGGTCCTCGATGTCCTCGGGCGAGGCGAGCGGGTTGGCCAGGAGCCGGGTGTTCTCCTCGAAGATCTCCTCAGCCCGGCGATACGACAGCCGGGCCCGGCCGGTCTCGGGGCACACGTCCAGCGTCGGAGTTCCGGCCGGTGCCTTGCGGCCTGTGAGGAACAGCGGGCCACGGGCGCGGCCCGCGATGAGGCGGGGCAGCAGCTGGGCGGTGCCCGACTGCCAGTGAATCCACTCGGTCGCGCCGCCCTTGGCCAGGGTCCTCCCGCGCTTGTCGCCCGGGTGCAGGTCCTCAACATTCAGGCACAACACCTCATCCGCCCGCGCCGCCGATTCGTAGAGCATCTTCCAGCACGTCTTCTCGCGCAGCGCGACGTCCAGGCGCCACAGGGCGGCGATCTGGTTCTCGGCGAGGGCTTTGGTGCGGTCCGGCGGTGCTGGCCGCCGTTCGATGCCGATCGTGGGATCGCCGTCGATCCAGCCCTGGCGCTGCCACCAGCCGATCGCCTTGCGTGCGATGGACAGTTCGCGGTTGACGGTGTCGGCGTCCATCTCGTCCGCCCGTGCCGCCGCCAGTTCGGCCAGCACCTCCGGCAGCGCCGGGTCGTCGATCGCGGCGACGGGGAAGACGGGCGGCTTCGCGCCCCGGCGGGTCGGTCCGGTCGGCGCCGGTTCGCCAGTAAGCATCCACCCCCACGTCGTCAGCGAGATCCGGTAGATCCGCGCGGAGGACTTCGCGATGCCGGCGCCGGTGAGGTACCGCTCGACCGCCGCGGTGTACGTGGCCGGAGGGGCGGACATGGGCACGACGCGGGCGCGCGGCAACCGCAACGCGCCCCCGCCACCGAGTTCGGTCACTGGTTCGATCGTCACGCCCGCCCCGCCCTTCTAGCACTGCCGCAGTAAATGCGTACACCTCACCCCAGCGGCCGGGATGCCCCGCCGCAGATCGCGATGATCACGGTAGAGGCTCCGCCGCAGTAAATCCGGCATTTACTGCGGTAGTTCGTCCGGTCTCCGCTGGGCGGCTGCGGTGAGCTGGGCGGCCAGATTCTTGAGCGCCTGCCGTAGTTCGTCGGGATGGTGGATGGTGAAGGGCCATTCCAGGGAGGCGAGCATGTGGGCCATGCCGTCCAGCCGTTCTGCCCGTGCGTGCATCAGGACGCCGGTGGGCTGGGCGGTGAGGGTCACCGCTGAGCGGGGCAGCCGTCGGGCGATCTCATCGAGGGGGCCATGGACCGTCACCTCGACCTGCCAGCGGTAGGGCCCCTGAGCGAGGGTCGAGGTCAGGTGGGCGACGGGGTCGAAGCCGTCGGGTGCGGTGAAGCTGTCGGCTCGGGAGGTGACGGAGGTGATGCGGTCGATGCGGAAGGTACGCAGGCTGTCGCGGAGGTGGTCGTGGCCGACGACGTACCAGCGGCCGGTGTGGAAGACCACGCCGTATGGGTCGATGTCGCGTTCGGTGTGTTCCTGGCGCCAGGACTGGTGGCTGATACCGACGGTCGTGTGGGCGCGGGAGGCCTGGGCCAGTGCCAGCAGGACGCCGGTTCCGGGTGCCTGACCGATCACGGCGTTGGCGGTGAAGGACAGGGTTTCCCGCATGGCGGCGAGCGGTTCGCGCAGGGCGTGCGGAAGCACCCGCTCGATCTTGGCCAGAGCACCGGCACTGGCCGGCGCGGCAGTCCCCATGCCCAGACGCTCTGCCGCGAGCAGGCCAAGGACCACGGCGAGAGCCTCGTCGTTGGTGAGGACCAGAGGTGGCATGCGGTAGCCGCGGGCCAGTCGGTAGCCACCGTAGCGGCCGCGTTCGGCCTCCACGGGGATGCCCAAGTCGCGTAGGTGGGCCGTGTAGCGGCGCACGGTGCGGACGTCGGTGTCCAGGCGGTCTGCCAGCTCCGCCCCGGTGAGCCGGGCGTTCGACTGGAGGAGTTCCAGCAGGGTCAGCACGCGGGTGAGGGGATGCGACATGGATCACTCGGCATTTCAGGGCGGATTCTGTCCTGTATCGACTTTACGCTCCCCGCAGCACCTACTTCTGGGAGATCACATGGCCACCTTCGTACTCGTTCCCGGCGCCTGGCTCGGGGCGTGGACCTGGGAAGACACCGCCCGCGCTCTGCAGGAGCGTGGTCACACGGCGCTGCCGCTGACACTGACGGGCCTGGCCGAGCACGCAGACCAGGGCGGACCCGAGACAGATCTGGACACGCACATCGCGGACATCACGGGATTCGTCGAGCGGAACGATCTGCGCGACGTCACGCTGGTCGCCCACAGCTACGCGGCTGCTCCGGTAACCGGGGCAGCCGGACGTCTCAGTGACCGGCTGGAGCGCGTGGTCTATGTGGACAGCGCCCCATTTGCCGCGGGCATGTGCATGCTCGACCTCATGCCACCGCAGGCAGCGGACCAGCTGCGCCAACAGGTCGACGCGTCTGGCGACGGGTGGCGGCTGCCGATGCCGCCGTTTGAGGTCCTGGGCTTGTCCAGCAGCCTCGACGGGCTCGATGAGGGCCAGCGGGACGCTCTGCGCTCGGGTGCCACCCCTCAGCCGTTCGGCGCCTTCACCCAGCGTCTCGCCGACCCGGCCGAGCCCGGTCCCGGTGTGGACCGTGTCCTGGTCGCGTGCCATGACTTCACGGGGCTGCTGGATGCCGGGGTGCCGATGCTGGCCTACCTGAACCAGCCGCCGTGGCGGCGCTTCGACCTGCCCACCGGGCACTGGCCGATGCTGTCCGCGCCCGCCGAACTCGCCGACATCCTCGACAAGGCCGTCTCCTGACCGCGCTGGCTGTGAGGCACAGCCCGATGCTTGACCACGAGAGCGTCCGCCGGCTGCGGGCGCACGCCCAGGCCCTGGTCGGCGGAGCACGGGAGGACTCTGCCGAGGCGGTCGTCCGACGGGTCTTCGCCATCCAGTCCCGCCGGACGGGCAGGCGCCGTTACACCTGAAGCGGGCCGTGCACGGCGAGAACGCGCGGCGGGGCTCGTACAGGCCGGGCGGTGGAGGCCACCGGCCAACATCACCACCAACGACACTGAGCCGAATGGGTGACGGGGGATGGACGCTCAGGACTTCAAGATCATCCCGTTGCCCCTTTGGCTCGCCAGTTCGATACCCCAACTCCGCTCCGGCGACACCATCACCGTCACCCGGCTCGACCGGCTCTTCTACTCCGTCCAAAACCTCATCATCGTCGGCACCGACCTGCGAGAACGCGGCATCCGGCTCCACGCCGTCGAGCAGGACATCGACAGCAACACCCTCGAAGGACGCGACTTCTTCAGCATGATGTCCGTCTTCGCCGGACTGCACCACGAATTCGTACGCGCCGCCACCAACGACGGGCTGGCCGCCGCCCGCGCCTGCGGCAAGACCGGCGGACGGCCCCCACGACTCACCCCCGAGCAAGTCGAACAGGCACAACAGCTCTACGACTCCGGCGCCCCGGTCCCCAAAATCGCCCGCACCTTCAAGAGCGCACCCGCCACGATCTACCGCTACATCACACCCCAAATGCGACTGAGCCCCTTGAGCTGGCCCGTGAGCGGCTGAGTTGGCCCGGCTGGGCGTCAGGGTTGGCCCGCAGGAGGCCTGTCCTCTTTCTCACATTGAAGTTCCCCCGCATACGTGGACACTCGTTTCTTACGCTGCGAGGGTGTGGTCTTGTTCGTGCCGCTGCCGTGTCTCGAGTGGGGTGAGATAG
>NZ_JBEZLW010000056.1:37875-39355 GCF_040652395.1 Streptomyces sp. NPDC048269 | reverse complement strand
ATTCGTAGATCGGCTTCGCGTGGTGGAAGTCCGTCTGCGAGTACGGGAGCTCCTCGACGCGCTTGCCGTCGATCTCGTACGCGACGCAGACCGGGCCCGCACCCTTCCCGGGTGCGGGCCACGCCCGTTTCTCATTCGATCCGCGGGGCGAGGCGGGCGGGACCGGCGGCCGGGTCCGCGCGCAGCTTGTCGTGGAGCTGCTTGCTCCGCTCGGTGAGCTGCTGAGGGCCGCTGAGCGGGGGTACGCCCGAGACGCTCGAGCCGGGGGCGATCGGCGGCTGGTAGTGGGTGGGCGCGGTCGCGGCGGTGTACGCCGTCGCGACCGCGATCACCGAGGTCATGCCGAGGGCGGCGCGGGTCAGCGCCCGGGTACGCCGCTCCGTGCGGCCTCGTACGAGGGCCGCGGGGCGCGGGGCGAGCCGTAGCTCCGGAACCAGCGCGGAGAGCAGGTCGTGCAGCAGCGCGGGCTGCTCTTCGGGCGGTACGTCGGCCAGTCCGGGGATCCGCTCGGCGAGGTAGGCGTGCGCATCGAGCAGCCGGCCGCCGGCGGTGGGGGTGCTGGCCTCGGTCTCGGCGGCGGTGTCGGGGAGGTCGAGGCCGACGCCGTCGTAGAGCACCACGGTGCGGCGGTGGGCGGTGGGGAGCGAGAGCAGGGCGTCCAGCAGGATCCGGTCGGCGGGCTCGGCGGGGGGCTTGTCGGGATGTCGGTGCGCCGCGCGCAGGTGGTGCCAGGGAGCGAGGGCGTGCTCGTACGCGACCGCGCGCACCCAGCCCACCGGGTCCGGGTCGGTGGCCACTTCCGGCCACTGCCGCCAGGCCTGGCGGAACGCCCGCTCCACGGCCTCCTGGGCGACGGCCCGGCGGCCGGTGAGCAGGTAGGCCTGGTGGATGAGGTCGGGGGCGGCGTGGGCGTAGAGGGCGTCGAAGGCCGCCTCGGCCGAACCCGCCGGTGCCTGGCGCCGGGTGGCGGGCGCGACCGGCCCGGCGCTGCCGCCGAGCCGGCTGGCCGGGGCCGTTCCAGCGGCCGCTGCGGCTCCCCTGGGGGCGGGGCTCCGCGGCGCGGGGGTTCCCACGGCAGCGGGGGACACGGCGGGCTCGTCCGCCGGAGCCGGTGCGGCGGAGTCGGCGGACCCGGCGGAATCCTGGGACTGGCCGTCCCCGGACCCGGCGGACCCGGCGGAATCCTGGGACTGGCCGTCCCCGGACCCGGCGGACCCGGCGGAATCCTGGGACTGGCCGTCCCCGGACCCGGCGGACCCGGCGGAATCCTGGGACTGGCCGTCCCCTGAGGTCCCGTACGTCCCGGCGAGGCCGTGGGCACCGGGGCCGCCCCCCTGTGGCGTTGCCCTGCTGGTCGAGGCGCCCGCGTCGTTGGCGTCGTTGGTGTCGGCCGTGTCGTTCGCGACGAGTCCTTCCCGGGCTTCGGCGATGGGCCGTTCGGCTCCGATCGCCTCCTGGGCTGGGTCGGCGGTGGGCAACG
>NZ_JBEZLW010000056.1:34988-37775 GCF_040652395.1 Streptomyces sp. NPDC048269 | reverse complement strand
GTGTCGTTCGCGACGAGTCCTTCCCGGGCTTCGGCGATGGGCCGTTCGGCTCCGATCGCCTCCTGGGCTGGGTCGGCGGTGGGCAACGGCGGGTGCGGACCGGTCCCCTGTGGGGTGTGCCCGACGGGCGCGTCGGCCTCGGCGAGCCCTTGCCCGGCTTCGGCGACGGCCGTTCCCGGGGCGGGGTCGTTCGCGTCGGCCACGGGTGACGGCGGGTCAGGGTCGGCCGGGGCCGGGGTCTCGGCCCGCGGCGGCTCCGACAGGTCCGTCAGGAACCTCGCGTACGCCTCGCGTTTGCGCCCGCGCGGTTCCGTGCGGCCCGCCTCCCAGGAGCGCACCGTCGTCACCGTGACGCCCACGGCCGCCGCGACCTGTTCGTACGTCAGGTCCGCCGCTTCGCGCAGTCTGCGGCGTTCCTTCGGGGAAGGGAGGCTCAGCTCCGAGTTCGTCTCGACGCTTTGTGTCATGCCACGCTCCCCGCGACCCGACCGCTCTGGGCGAAAAAGTACATAAACGTATATTGGGCGACACCACGGACATTCGCCTGTTACCCGTCCATAGCGCGTGTCGTTGGCACCATGGCGGGGTGACCCAAGTGACCGAACGCGGGACCCCGTTGTCCGCGGCCCCGCGAACCGTCCGGCGGCGCCGCTCTCCGGCGGCGGCCGCATGCGTGGTGGGCGGTGCCGTGGCGGCCGGACTCGGGCTCGGCTTCCTCGCCGTGCTCGTCATCGTGCTGTGGATCAGCTCCCCCTATCCAGACAGCGGCCCCGGCGGGGCCCTGCACCTCGCCGCCGGACTGTGGCTGCTCGCCCACGGGACGGAACTGGTGAGGTACGAGACGCTCTCCGGCGTGCCCGCGCCCGTCGGTGTGACCCCCTTGCTGCTCGTCGCGCTGCCGGTGCTGCTGATGCGGCGGGCCGCACGGCTGGGCAGCGGCTCCGAGGAGGAGGGGGAGGAGGTGCTGCCGGCCGGCGCCGTCTTCTCGGCCGTGCTCTGTGGCTATCTGGCCGTCGGGGCCCTCGTCACGGTGTACGCGGCGGGCGGCCCCATGCCGGCCGACCCGCTGAGCGCGGCCTGGCACGTTCCGATGGTCGCAGTGCTCGCCGCCGCCGGTGGGGTGTGGGCGGTGCGGGGGCGGCCGGCCGGGCCGTTGCCGTCGTGGGTGTCAGGGCGCGTACGGAGGGCATTCGCGCGCCCCCGATACGCGCTGGCACTCCGGGCCGGGGCGGGCGGGGCCCTGGTGCTCCTGGGCGGTGGCGTGCTGCTCGTCGGCGGCTCGCTCGCGTGGCACGGTTCGGAGGTCCAGGGGACCTTCCTGGGGCTGACCGGGGTGTGGTCGGGCCGCTTCGCGGTGCTGCTGCTGGCGATCGCGCTGATCCCGAACGCCATGGTGTGGGGCGCGGCCTACGCGCTCGGGCCCGGCTTCGCGCTCGGCGCCGGCGTGACCGCCACGCCGCTCGGGTTCACGGGCTCACCCGCGCTGCCCCGGTTCCCGCTGCTGGCGGCGCTGCCGCCCGAGGGACCCGGGACGCCGTTGACGTGGGCGGTCGCCGGAGTGCCGGTGGTTGCCGGTCTGGCGGTGGGGTGGTTCGTGGTACGCAGGGCGCGTGAAGTCTCGTACGGCGAGACCGCGCTCACGGCGGCGCTGGGCGCGCTGGTGTGCGGGCTGGTCATGGCCGGGCTCGCGGCGGCTTCGGCGGGGCCGCTGGGGTCGCGGGCGCTGGCCGATTTCGGGCCGGTGTGGTGGGCCGTGGGGGCGGCGGCCTTCGTGTGGACGCTGGTGCTGGCCGTGCCGGTGGCGGTGGGGGTGCAGGCGTGGCGGACGCGGCCGGCCCGGTCCGTGGCGGTGGCGGGGGACGACGTGTGGCACGACAGTGGCGTACGGGAGGTCCGGTGGGCGGCCCTTCGGCGGGCCGCGGGCACGCTGGTCCCGGACATCTCGCCGCCGCCTGAGCCGGGCGCAGCCCTGGGGGCCCCGGGCGCAGCCCCGGCCCCGGCGCCAGCCCCGGCCCCGGCGGCTGCCGCAGCCCCGGTCCCGGTCCCGGCCACAGCCTCGGCCCCGGCGCCAGCCCCGGCCCCGGCGGCTGCCGCAGCCCCGGTCCCGGTCCCGGCCACAGCCTCGGCCCCGGGCGCTGCCCCGGCCCCGGCGCCAGCCCCGGCCCCGGCGCCAGCCCCGGCCCCGGCGGCTGCCGCAGCCCCGGTCCCGGTCCCGGCCACAGCCTCGGCCCCGGGCGCTGCCCCGGTCCCGGCCGCAGCCCCCGCCCCCGCTCCGGTCCCAGGCGCTGCCGCGGTCCCAGTCGCAGCCCTCGTCCCCGCTCCGGTCCCGGGCGCAGCTCCGGCTCCAGTTCCGGACGCAGTCCCGGCGGCTGCCGCAGCCCCGGCGCCAGCCCCAGCCCCAGCGCCAGTCCCGGTGCAGGAGCCGACCCCGACCCTGGTGCCGGTCCCGGGCGGGGCTCAGGCTCCGGCCTTGGCCGCAGCTCAGGCTCCGACTTCGGTCGCAGCCGCGGCCACCGTCCCGGGGCGGTTGCACCGACCGGTGACCGTTGTGCCCGGGCTGAGCCTGGACCTGAGTCCGATCCTGATCCCGGCAAAGCCGGCCGAGGCGTCGGCTGCTGATCCGCCGTTGGCTCCGCCGGTGGGGGGTGCGCGCGTCATGGCCCGCCGGAAGCCGCCGTCTTAACGTGTGCGGCGCCGCTGCCGGGGGGCCAGCCCCCGGACCCCCGCGCCTCAAACGCCGGCGGGGCTGAGGTGGGGGCTCGTCCTCCGGGTCCCCGCGTCTCAGGC
>NZ_JBEZLW010000056.1:0-34891 GCF_040652395.1 Streptomyces sp. NPDC048269 | reverse complement strand
GGCGTGGGCGGGGCTGTGGTGCCGCTCCGCCCCCCGGGCCTCCGCGTCTCAGGCGTGGGCGGGGCTGTGGTGCCGCTCCGCCCCCCGGGCCTCCGCGTCTCAGGCGTGGGCGGGGCTGTGGTGCCGCTCCGCCCCCCGGGCCTCCGCGCCTTAAGCGCCGGCGGGGCTGAGGTGGGCGCTCCGCCCCCGGGCTTCCGCGCCTCAAGCACCGGCGGGGCTCAGGTGAGGGATCTGCTCCGGGCCCCGCGCCTCAAGCGCCGACGGGGCTGGGCGTGCCCCCGGGTCAGGGTGAGCGTGGGCTCGGGCCGGGCTGGAAGATCCGGGCTCCGCCCCGCGCTTCGACGTCCCGGGCTCCGCCCCGCGCTTCGAGTCCCGGGCGTCCGCGGGTGGAGGGGCCTCGGCCGAGGGCTGGAGGTGGGGCCCGCCCCCAGGTCTCCGCGCCCGCGCGCCGGTGGGGTCCCCTCTGGGGCTGGAGGTGGGGGCTTCGCCCCCGGGCACCCGTGTTCCACGCGTCGGCGGGGCTGGCCCCAGCCGCACGCCGCGCGGGTGCCTCCGGGTCAGGGTGAGCGTGTGCTCGGGCCGGCTGAGGATCAGGGCTCCGCCCGACGTCCCGCGCCCCGGGGCGGCTGGAGGTGGGGCTTCGCCCCCGGGTCCTATCGCCTCAAGCGCCGGCGGGGCTGGAGGCGACTTGGCCGAGGCTGGAGGTCAGGGCGGCCCCCGAGCCCGCGTCCCGCGCAAGGCGGCTGGAGGGGCCTCGGCCGAGGCTGGAGGTGGGGGCTTCGCCCTCGGGTCCCGCGTACCGCGTGTCGTCGGGGCTGGGGGTGCCCTGGGCCAGGGTGACGGTGTGCTCGGGCCGGGCTGGAAGGTCGGGGCTCCGCCCCGCGGTTCGCGCGCCGGTGGGGGTGGAGGTGATTCGGTCGAGGCTGGAGGTGGGGCCCCGCCCCCCGGCCCCGCGTCCCGCGCGTCAGCCGGGCTGAGGTGCCCTCTGGGCAGGGTGAGCGTGGGCTCGCGCCGGGCTGGAAGGTCGGGGCTCCGCCCCGCGTCCCGCGCGCCCGGCGGGGCTGGAGGTGGGGCTTCGCCCCCTGGCCCGCGCGCCCCGCGCCCCCGGTCCCCGCGCCCCCCGGTCCCCGCGCCCCCCGGTCCTCGCGCCCCGCGTCCCCAGGCCCCCCTGGCCCCCGCGTCCCCAGGCCCCCCTGGCCCCCGCGTCCCCAGGCCCCCCTGGCCCCCGCGTCCCCGGGCCCTCCGGGCCGTCCGG
Organism: Streptomyces sp. NPDC048269; assembly: GCF_040652395.1. Classification (NCBI taxonomy): domain Bacteria; kingdom Bacillati; phylum Actinomycetota; class Actinomycetes; order Kitasatosporales; family Streptomycetaceae; genus Streptomyces; species Streptomyces sp. NPDC048269. Next base: position 33,636 of record NZ_JBEZLW010000056.1, on the reverse strand, counting down.
GCCGTCCGGCCCCGTGAGGGTGAGAGGGAGGGAGGCTACTGGCGGACCTTCAGGACGTCGCCCACGAAGTTGTTCGGGAGGAGCCTGTTGCACTGGAGTTCCGCCGCGTTCGTCAGGGCGTCGTCGCGGCAGACGTAGAAGTCCTTGTACGCGAGCTGCAAGGCGTACGAGCTCATCGCCAGCAGGATCGCCAGTGACGCCGTGACCAGGCCGCTCACCGCTGCCGTGCGCTGAGGGCGGGCCGCCTCGCCCAGGGCCGCCAGGCCGCCCGGGGCCGGGGTGCCGCTCTGGCCGGGCTGGGTCGTCGCCGGGGCGCCGCCCTGGCCGGGCTGGGTCGTCGCCGGCTTGCCGCGCAGGGCGCTGACGCCCCAGTACAAGGCGAGGGCGCCCAGCAGGAGTCCCACCGACGGGATGCCGAAGATCCCGAAGAAGAAGCCCCACATGCCGGCCAGCAGCGCGTACCGGGCGCGGCGCTGGATAGGGTCCGTCGGGTCCCAGCGCGCCGGGCCGCCGCGGCCCTCGGATTCCGGCCGGCCGTTGCCGTCCCCGCCGCCGTCGCCACCGCCGCGCGGCTGCCACGGCTGGTCGGGCCGGCCTTCCGGGGGAGCCGCGAAGGGGTTGTCGTCGGTGGGGGAGTCGGGCTGACGGCGGTCCGGCATCGGGTGTGTTACTTCCCCTGTGTCAAGGACGTCGCGACGACGTCGATTCGGCTTGTAGGCAGACGCTACCCCTCGCCCGTCCCCCCGTCCCTCGGGGGCCGTCCGGTGTGCCGGTATCGTTGCAGGCGGTCGGTTGCTTCGTATGGTCCCCCGTAAATCGGTACCCCGAAGTTTCGTATGACCATACAAAGACGAACACCGCATTCCCGTGAGAAAGGGCCTCCCATGGCCGCCTCCCGCCTGGTCGTGCTGGTATCCGGTTCCGGCACCAACCTCCAGGCCCTGCTCGACGCCATCGACGCCCATCCCGGCGGACCCGAGGGCTTCGGTGCCGAAGTCGTCGCCGTGGGGGCCGACCGCGAGAACATCGTCGGCCTGGAGCGCGCCGAGAAGGCGGGGATCCCCACCTTCGTGTGCCCGGTCAAGGCCTACGGGAGCCGCGAGGAGTGGGACACCGCCCTCACGGAGGCGACCGGCGCCCACGCTCCGGACCTCGTCGTGTCCGCCGGTTTCATGAAGATCGTCGGCAAGGCGTTCATAGACCGCTTCGGCGGCCGGTTCATCAACACCCACCCCGCCCTCCTCCCCGCGTTCCCGGGCGCCCACGGCGTACGGGACGCGCTCGCCTACGGGGCGAAGGTCACCGGCTGCACGGTCCACTTCGTGGATTCCGGCGTGGACACCGGTCCGATCATCGCCCAGGGTGTCGTCGAGATCCGGGACGAGGACGACGAAGCCGCTCTCCATGAGCGCATCAAGGAAGTCGAGCGACAGCTGCTCGTCGACGTCGTGGGGCGCCTGGCCCGACACGGCTACCGCATTGAGGGACGAAAGGTAACAATCCAGTGACCGCCGTAGAGAGCAACGACCCGACCACGACCCAGCGGCCGATCCGGCGTGCGCTCGTCAGTGTCTACGACAAGACGGGACTGGAAGAACTGGCCCGCGGACTGCACGAGGCGGGCGTCGCGCTCGTCTCCACCGGCTCCACCGCCTCGAAGATCGCCGCCGCCGGGGTGCCCGTCACCAAGGTCGAGGAGCTGACCGGCTTCCCCGAGTGCCTGGACGGTCGGGTGAAGACCCTGCACCCGCGCGTGCACGCCGGCATCCTCGCCGACCTGCGCCTGGAGGACCACCGCAACCAGCTCGCCGAGCTGGGCGTCGAGCCCTTCGATCTGGTGATCGTCAACCTGTACCCCTTCAAGGAGACCGTCGCCTCGGGCGCCACCCCCGACGAGTGCGTCGAGCAGATCGACATCGGCGGCCCGTCCATGGTCCGCGCCGCCGCCAAGAACCACCCCTCCGTCGCGGTCGTGACCAGCCCCGAGCGTTACGCCGACGTCCTCGCGGCGGCGCAGGGCGGCGGCTTCGACCTCACGGCGCGCAAGCGGCTGGCGGCCGAGGCCTTCCAGCACACCGCCGCGTACGACGTGGCCGTCGCCTCCTGGTTCACGAATGCGTACGCCCCGGAGCCGGAGGCCGTGCTGCCCGAGTTCCTGGCCGGCGCCTGGGAGCGCAAGTCGACCCTGCGCTACGGCGAGAACCCGCACCAGGCCGCCGCCCTCTACACGGACGGCCGGCCCGACGGGCTCGCCAACGCCGAGCAGCTGCACGGCAAGGAGATGTCCTTCAACAACTACGTGGACACCGAGGCCGCCCGCCGCGCCGCCTACGACCACGAAGAGCCCTGCGTCGCGATCATCAAGCACGCCAACCCGTGCGGCATCGCCGTCGGCACCGACGTCGCCGCCGCCCACCGCAAGGCGCACGCCTGCGACCCGCTCTCGGCCTTCGGCGGTGTCATCGCCGTCAACCGCCCGGTGACCGTCGAGCTCGCCGAGCAGGTCGCGGAGATCTTCACCGAGGTCATCGCCGCCCCCGCCTACGAGGACGGCGCGGTCGAGGTCCTGGCCAAGAAGAAGAACATCCGCGTCCTGAAGGTGGACGGCACCCCGCACCAGCCGGGTGACCTCAAGCCGATCTCCGGCGGCGTACTGCTCCAGCAGTCCGACGTCTTCCAGGCCGAGGGCGACGACCCGGCCAACTGGACGCTCGCCACGGGTGACGCGCTCTCCGCGGACGAGCTCGCCGAGCTCGCCTTCGCCTGGAAGGCCTGCCGCGCCGTCAAGTCCAACGCGATCCTGCTCGCCAAGGACGGCGCCTCGGTCGGCGTCGGCATGGGCCAGGTCAACCGCGTCGACTCGGCGAAGCTCGCCGTCGAGCGGGCCGGCGCCGAGCGCGCGCAGGGCTCGTACGCCGCCTCCGACGCCTTCTTCCCCTTCCCGGACGGTCTGGAGATCCTCACGGCCGCCGGTATCAAGGCCGTCGTCCAGCCGGGCGGTTCGGTCCGTGACGAGCTGGTCGTCGAGGCCGCGAAGAAGGCCGGCGTGACGATGTACTTCACCGGGACCCGGCACTTCTTCCACTGAGCCGTCCCGCTGGCCAGAACGGCGAAGGCCGCGACCCGCAGAGTGTGCGGGTCGCGGCCTTCGCCGTGGAGCTCCGGGGTTGTACCCCCGTGGAGCTCCGGGGTTGTACCCCCGTGGAGCTCCGGGGTTGTACCCCCGTGGAGCTCCGGGGTTGTACCCCCGTGGAGCTACGAGGGGTTCAGTGCCCCGTGGAGCTACGGGGTTCAGTAGCGCGGGCGCTTGAACCAGGCGGCGCCGGAGCTGCTGACCACCGAGGCGAGGATGATGCCGAAGATGGCGAGGCCGACGATGCCGCCGAAGACGTTGCTCGCACCGTTGGCGGAGGCCTGGGCGAAGTTCGCGAGGCTGCCCAGGATCGACAGCGACGCGTAGACGATCGTCGTGATGCGGACGCCGTTGCCGCCCTTGCCGAACTTGGCACCGAGGACGATGGCCAGGGCGGCGAAGGCGAAGACCACGATGGCGATGGCGACGATGATGCCGGCGCCGAGGTCGCCGGCGCTGGAGTTGGTGGCGCTGGAGACCGCTGCCGCGCCGATGAGCGCGAAGAGGCCGATGATGATCTGGATGCCGGCCACGATGAACAGCAGCACGCGCGCGGTCTTCAGCAGACCCGGCATCTCCATGGGCATGCCCGGGTAGCCGCCGGGGGCCCCGGGGTAGCCCTGCGGGGCCTGCTGCGGGTAGGCGTAGCCGCCCTGCGGCGGGATGCCCTGGGGCGCCTGCTGCGGGTAGCCGTAGCCCGGCTGGCCCTGCGGGGCCTGGGGCTGCTGTCCGTACGGGTTGTTCGGGTCGCCGAAGCTCATCTTGGGGTGTTCCTCCGTGGAAGTGCGGGGACGCACGGCACGCACGGAGGAAAGCTCTGTTCTACGGTCCGCCCCCCGGCACTGCCCGCGGCACTCTTTTCGGTCATCGTCGTCGGAGACGTCGGAACTTGTCCAGCCGGTTCCCGCGCGGCCGGTGACTTGTTGTGCAAGTGCAATGAACCGCGCGCGTCCATGAGCGCCTTGACTGGAACCGGGGGCACTCCATCCGGGAGGATGGGTACATGACCGCCCAGATTCTCGATGGCAAGGCCACCGCAGCCGCGATCAAGTCCGAACTGACCGCCCGCGTGGCGGCCCTGAAGGCCCGGGGCATCACCCCCGGCCTCGGCACCCTGCTGGTCGGTGACGATCCGGGCAGCCGCTGGTACGTCAACGGCAAGCACAAGGACTGCGCCGAGGTCGGCATCGCCTCCATCCAGCGCGAACTGCCCGCGACGGCCTCCCAGGAGGACATCGAGGAGGTCGTACGGGAGCTCAACGCCAATCCGGAGTGCACGGGCTACATCGTCCAACTGCCGCTCCCCAAGGGCATCGACACCAACCGGGTCCTGGAGCTGATGGACCCGCTGAAGGACGCCGACGGCCTGCACCCCATGTCACTCGGCCGGCTGGTCCTGAACGAGCCGGGCCCGCTGCCCTGCACCCCGTACGGGATCGTCGAACTGCTGCGCCACCACGGCGTCGGGCTCAACGGGGCGCACGTCGTCGTCCTCGGCCGCGGCATCACCGTCGGGCGCTCGATCGGCCTCCTGCTGACCCGCAAGTCCGAGAACGCCACCGTGACGCTCTGCCACACCGGTACCCGCGACCTCTCGGGGCTCCTGCGCCAGGCGGACATCGTCGTCGCCGCGGCCGGCGTCCCGCACCTGGTCAAGCCGGAGGACGTGAAGCCGGGCGCGGCCGTGCTCGACGTGGGCGTCAGCCGCGACGAGAGCGGGAAGATCGTCGGCGACGTGCACCCCGGCGTCGCCGAGGTGGCCGGCTGGATCTCCCCGAACCCCGGCGGGGTCGGCCCGATGACCCGGGCCCAGCTGCTCGTCAACGTCGTCGAGGCGGCGGAACGGACCAGCAGTGCGGGCTGAGCGGGGCGACGAGGGCGCGGCGTCGGCGGCCGAGGCGCCCCGGTCCCGCCGCTTCCCGTCCGTCACCCGGGACACCGCCCGCCCCGAGGGCAGCGGCCGGGCCGTCCCCGGTGCCGTGTCCACGCCCGCCCGTCAGTGGCCGATGCTCAGCGTGCTCACCGCGACCGCCGCGGGGCTGCTGGCCACGGCAACGGGGCATCCGCGGGTCGGCTGCCTGGTCATAGGCCTGGCTCTGATCGCGGCCTCGGTGCTGCGGCGCGTACTGCCCTCGGTGGGCATGCTCGCGGTGCGCTCCCGGTTCACGGACATGGTCACGTACGGGCTCTTGGGCGTGGCGATCACGCTGCTCGCGCTGGTGATGCAGCCCAGCCCGCCCGGCAAGCCGTGGCTGGAGGTCCCGTTCCTGGAGACGGCGGTCCGCTTCACCGTGCGCTGATACCGCCGTCCGCCGTCCGCCGTCCGCCGTCCGCCGTCCGCCGTCCGCCGTCCGCCGTCCGCCGTCCGCCGTCCGCCGTCCGCCGTCCGCCGTCCGCCGAACGGCCGAACGGCCGGAGCCGGGGGCCGGATCCACCTGGTGGACCAGCCCCCATGGAGACCGGCCGCCCCAGGGTCCGATAGCCTGACGGCGGATGTCTCTTCACGTCAAGATTTACTGCGGAGCGGCGTCCTCCAGCACATGGGGCGGGCACGCCCCGACCGCCAGCTGTCTAACGGAGAAGGCCATGACCCGCACTCCCGTGAATGTCACCGTCACCGGCGCCGCAGGCCAGATCGGCTACGCGCTGCTCTTCCGCATCGCGTCCGGCCACCTGCTCGGCGCGGACGTGCCGGTCAAGCTCCGCCTCCTGGAGATCCCCCAGGGCATGAAGGCCGCCGAGGGCACCGCCATGGAGCTCGACGACTGCGCCTTCCCGCTGCTCAAGGGCATCGACATCTTCGACGACCCGAACCAGGGCTTCGAGGGTGCCAACGTCGCGCTGCTCGTCGGCGCCCGCCCGCGCACGAAGGGCATGGAGCGCGGCGACCTGCTCTCCGCCAACGGCGGCATCTTCAAGCCGCAGGGCAAGGCCATCAACGACCACGCCGCGGACGACATCAAGGTCCTCGTCGTGGGCAACCCGGCCAACACCAACGCGCTCATCGCGCAGGCCGCCGCCCCGGACGTACCGGCCGAGCGCTTCACCGCGATGACCCGCCTGGACCACAACCGTGCGATCTCGCAGCTCGCGCAGAAGACCGGCGCCGACGTCTCCGACATCAAGCGTCTGACCATCTGGGGCAACCACTCCGCCACCCAGTACCCGGACATCTTCCACGCGGAGATCGCCGGCAAGAACGCCGCCGAGGTCGTCAGCGACGAGCTGTGGCTCGCCGAGACCTTCATCCCGACCGTCGCCAAGCGCGGCGCCGCGATCATCGAGGCCCGTGGCGCGTCCTCGGCCGCGTCGGCCGCCAACGCCGCCATCGACCACGTGCACACCTGGGTCAACGGCACCGCCGCGGGTGACTGGACCTCGATGGGCATCCCGTCGGACGGCTCCTACGGCGTCCCCGAGGGCATCATCTCCTCCTTCCCCGTCACCACCAAGGACGGCAAGTACGAGATCGTCCAGGGCCTGGACATCAACGAGTTCTCCCGCGCCCGCATCGACGCCTCCGTGCAGGAGCTCGTCGAGGAGCGCGACGCGGTCCGCGAGCTCGGCCTGATCTGAGTCCACCCGCTTCACCGGAAGGCCCCGGCGCCCAGCGCGCCGGGGCCTTCTTTTTGGCGTGATCCGCCCTGTCCCGGAACCGCCCGGCACCGTACGTTTTCCCTCCTCACACCGGAGGGGGGATTCGGTGACCGAAATCCCGGAGGGCAGGGGACCCGTACATCCGTCGAAGACGGAGGCCGGGCGCCTGCTGTGTGCCGGCGTCTACCTCGACACCGCGTACCGGGACCGGGTGATCGACGAGCTGTACGTCCACGAGGAGCGCTTCACCGCCCCCTCCTACGGGTTCGACGCCGCCCGCGTCCTGGCCCACGCCCTCCGCGCCCGGCGTGCCGCAGTGGCCTGGGCGGCGGCGGTGGTGGCGGTCTGGGCCCTCGGGCTGCTGCTGCTCCAGGGCTTCTTCGTCTTCCTGCTCGTCCCGGCGCTCCTGACCAGCGGCGCGGGGCGGATCAAGCGGCGCCGGGACCGCACCGGCCGCGGCAGCCGGGTGATCGAGTACGTCCTGCGCGGTTACGCGGCCTGGATGCTCGGCCGGATCCTCTGGGGGATGGTCCTCGGCCTCTGGGAGGACAACCCGACCGAGGGCATCCGGCTGCGCCTCTCCGGTCTGGGCGAGCTCTTCTCGTACTTCGGACAGATGATCATGAACAGGCCGCTCGACGTCTTCCTGGACTGGCCGAGGGTGGGGCAGTACTACGGGACGTCCTATTCATGGGTCGCCCTGCTCGTCCTCGTCCTGGTCATCGTCGTCGCGGGGCTCCAGCAGGGCCACTTCGCCCGCGTCCTGCACTCCTCCCTCGACCGGGCCGGCTACGCCGGGGCCGCGGGCGACCTGGTGGTGACCGGCCGGCGTTTCGGGCGGGCCCGCGCGCGGATCCAGCGGATCCAGCACGCACCCCTGGTCATGTACGACGTGGGCAACCCGTTCTGCGGCGCGGGCCAGGCGCACCTGCCGTGGCAGCTGGCCGTCGAACTGCGCCCGCGAGGCGGCGGCGAGGCGGAGGAGCTGGACAACGCGCAGATCGTGGACCGGATCCGGCCACGGCTGGAGGCCCTGCGCATCCCGTCGCCGCACGGCTCCGAGGACGCCGAGGCCTCCGTACTGGACCGGCTGCGCGAACTGGTCATCGACGAGTGCGTGTTCCTCCCGGCCGACGGGCTGCCCGACGTCGGCTCCCTGGACCTGTCCGCGGAGGCGTTCGCCGAGCACCGCGCCAGCGCCATCGAGGAGGGCGGCGAGCGCCGCCGGCACTTCCTGCGCGTACGGGTCGGCGGCTGGGACGAGAACCTCGTCATCACCGTCTTCATCCGCGTGCACACGCAGGGAGGGATGCTGATGCTGGAAGTGGCGCCGCACGTGCTGCTGCCCGTACGGCCGGACTTCCAGCGGGTCGACGACATCGCCCAGCGGCAGCTGCGCAACACCGTCTTCGCCAAGGTGGCCTGGGCGGTCGCGAACGGACCGGGCTCGCTCGCCCCGGCGCTGGTCACCCTGGTGGGCGCGCTGCGCATCCCGTGGCGGATGGCCACCGCGGGGCACGGCGTGGCGCTCCCGGCCGGGCCGGCCGTCTCCGTACGCGAACTCGCCGCGCAGGGCGACGCCTCGCTGTTCCAGCTGATGGACCTGGACCGGTACCTGAAGACGATCCAGGACCGGATCGTCGGCGGGGTCACCCTGGCCCTGCACGAGGCGGGCTGGCACACCGAGGAGTTCGCGGAGCGGGCCGTCAACGTCGCCGAGGGCGCGGTCTTCATCCAGTCGGTGCGCGACAGCGCCTTCGGCATCGGCGGAGTGAGCCACAACAGCGCCACCCGCCACGGGTCCTCCGCCCCGGACGACGACAAGAGCAAGCGCACGAGCACGGGCACGGGCAAGAGGAGAAGCGGTGGCAACTAGCGGCGGAGAACAGCCGGCCGTGCGGATCGGTGACGTCCACGGCAGCAGCTTCAGCATCGGCGGCACCCACAACACCAACAGCACCGTCCACCACGGCGGTACGGAGGCCGCGGCGCCGGGCGCCGAGGAACTGCTGGAGGCCGTACGGGAGCTGCGCGCGGCCCTCGTACGGCTGCCCCGGAGCCCCGAACGGGCGGCGCTGGACGGCGAACTGGACGAGGTCGCGGGGGAGCTGGAGGCGGGCGGGGAGGTCCGCCCGGGCCTGCCGGCCAGACTGCGGGGGGCGCTGGAGCGGTGGGCCCCGCTGGTGGACTCGGTGAGCGCGGGGACCGCCCTGGCCGCCTTGCTCACCTCGCTGGGAGGCTGAGCGTGGCCACGGGGGAGGGCGGCGTCCGCTGGAATCCGCGGTCGCAGCGGTGGGAGCGGACGGAGCCGGCCGAGCGGACGGAGCCGGCCGAGCCGGGAGAACGGGGCCGGTGGAGAGAACGGGTCCGGCCGAGAGTGCGGGCCCGGTCGAGAGAGCGGACGCAGCCGAGCGAGCAGGCGGAGCAGGCCGGGCAGGCCGGGCAGGCCGGGCAGGCCGCCGGGACCGAGCAGGTCGGGTGGACCGGGCAGGCCGGGCGGGCCGAGCCGGGCGGTCAGGCCGGGTGGACCGAGCCGGGCGAGCGGACCGAGCATGCCGGCCGGACCGGGCCGGGCGAGCGAACCGAGCGGGTCGCCGGGACCGAGCAGGCCGGGCAGCCCGAGTGGGCCGGGCAGGCCGAGCGGGCCGAGCCTGGCGAGCGGACCGGGCAGCCCGAGCGGACCGGGCAGCCCGAGCGGGCCGAGCCGGGCGAAGAGACCGGGTCCGACGGGCGGGTCGAGCCGGGTGGCCGGACCGGGTCGGACGGGCGGGCCGAGCCCGCCGACCGGGTCCAGCCGGGCCCGGTCCCGAGTCCGGCGCCCGGGCCGGCGCAGTGGCCGTCGTATCCGCCTTCGCCGCCCGCGCCGCCCTCGCCGTACGCGCCGGGCATGCCCTCGGCACCGGGACGACCGGCTCAGGCTCCGGCGGCTCCGACCCCCGTGCGGCGCCGGCGGACCCTGGTGGTGGTGACCCTCGGTGTGGCCCTGGTCGGCGCGGCCGCCGTGGCAGGGTGGCTGTACCTGGGCCGGGGCGACCCGGGCACCGGTCCCGGCGGCCAGGAGGCGAAGGGGACCGCGACCTCCAGCCCGACGCCCGCCCCGACCCCCACTCCCACCTCGACCGCCCCGCCCTCCGGCTACGTGTGGGTGCGCGAAGCGGCCTCCGGCTTCTCGGTCGCCGTCCCCACGGGCTGGACGGCAGACCGCAGCGACCCGGGAGTCGGCTCCGTGTACCGGTCGGGCGACCAGAGCGCGCTGATGCAGATATTCAAAGCCACCCAGGACTCCATGACGGCCTGTGAGGTCCTCGCCGACTCCACCAAGGTGCTGGAAACGAAGCCCGGTTACCGGCAGGTCTCCCAGGATCCCGTGGACGGTTCCGGCTGCGAGCTGGTCTTCGAGTACGCCGATCCGGCCTCGTCCGCCCCGCCCGGCCTCGCCTTCGAACGGCTCCTCGTCGCCGCCGACCGCAGCCGGTGGGTGATCATGGTCACCGGCCCCAGCGCCGACAAGCCGGCGACCCGTGCACACCTCATGGCGGCCGTGCAGTCCTTCCGCCCGCTCTGATCGGCCGATCGGCCGATCAGTCGATCAGCCGATCAGCCCTTGTTGTACATGCCGGGCGTGTAGTGCCCCGGCACCATGCGGGTGGTGACGCCGATGCGGTTCCAGACGTTGATCGTCGAGATGACGGCGATCAGCTGGGCCAGCTCGCGCTCCTCGAAGTGCTTCGCGGCCTTCTCGTACACCTCGTCGGGCACGAAGCCGTCCGTCAGCACCGTGACCGCCTCGGTGAACTCGATCGCGGCGAGCTCCTTCTCGGTGTAGAAGTGCCGTGACTCCTCCCAGGCGGTGAGCTGCACGATCCGCTCGACGCTCTCGCCGGCCGCGATCGCGTCCTTGGAGTGCATGTCCAGACAGAACGCGCAGTGGTTGAGCTGCGAGGCCCGGATCTTGACGAGCTCGACCAGGGCCGGGTCCAGGCCCTTCTTGGCGGCGATCTCCAGGGCCAGGACCGCCTTGTAGACCTCGGGGGCGGCCTTCGCCATGTTCATACGGGGCGTGTGTTCGTGTGCGTTCGTCATGTGATCAACCGTAAGAGGCGGGCGGCCCACCGATATGGTCCATATCCATGATGGAATCCTGGGCCACTTTCGGTGCCGACCTGCATCTGGACCTGTCCGCCGGACGCGGGTTGCGCGCAGGGCTCGTCGAGGCGCTGCGCGAGGCCGCGCGCAGTGGGCGGCTGGCGCCCGGGACCCGGCTGCCGTCGTCCCGCTCCTTCGCCATCGACCTGGGGATCGCCCGCAACACCGTCGCGGAGGCCTATGCCGAACTCGTCGCCGAAGGCTGGCTGACGGCCCGCCAGGGCTCCGGCACCCGGGTCGCGGAACGGGCCCGGCCGCGCCGGGCCGCTGCGGCCGCCCCCGTACGCCGTCCCGCGCGCCAGGGGCCCGCGTACAGCCTGCGGCCGGGCTCCCCGGACCTGGGCGCCTTCCCGCGGGCGGCCTGGCTGTCGGCGGCCCGGCGGGCCCTGACGGACGCCCCGAACGAGGCCTTCGGGTACGGGATCGACGGCCGCGGCCGGCCCGAGCTGCGCGAGGCGCTGACCGGGTACCTGGCACGGGCGCGCGGGGTGTACGCGGACCCCGACAGGATCGTCCTGTGCGGCGGCTTCGCGCACGCGCTCACGTTGCTGGCACGGGTGCTGCGGGCGCGGCGGGTACGGGAGGTGGCGGTGGAGGGGTACGGCCTGGACGTCCACCGGAACCTGCTCACGGCGGCCGGGCTGCGGACGCCGCCGCTGGGCGTGGACGGGGAGGGGGCCCGTACGGACGAACTGGGCGCGGGGCCCGGGGCGGTGCTCCTGACCCCGGCGCACCAGTTCCCGACGGGCGCGGCCCTGACCCCGGCCCGCCGGGCGGCGGCGGTCGACTGGGCCCGCACCACCGGCGGGCTGATCCTGGAGGACGACTACGACGGCGAGTTCCGCTACGACCGCCAGCCGGTCGGAGCCCTGCAGGGGCTGGACCCGGACCGGGTCGTGTACCTCGGTACGGCCAGCAAGTCGCTGGCGCCGGGGCTGCGCATGGGCTGGATGGTGGTCCCGCCGGGGCTGGTGGACGAGGTCCTGGCCGTCAAGGGCATGAGCGACCGGACCTCCGGCGCGCTGGACCAGCTCACGCTGGCCGAGTTCATCACGTCCGGGGCGTACGACCGCCACGTGCGCGGCATGCGCCTGCGCTACCGGCGCCGACGGGACGAGCTGGTGGCGGCGGTGGCCGGCCGGGTGGCCGGCGTGTCCGGGATCGCGGCGGGCCTCCACGCGGTGCTGGACCTCCCGGCGGGGACGGAGCGCGCGGTGGTCCAGTCGGCGGCCTGGCAGGACCTGGCCCTGGAGGGCCTGGCCGGCTTCCGCCACCCGCGGGCGGCGCTCCCCCCGCGCGACGCGCTGGTGGTCGGCTACGGAACCCCGCCGGACAGCGCGTGGACCCCGACCCTGGCGGCCCTGACGGCGGCGCTCCCGTAGTACCGCGGGGCCCGTCACGCCGCCGGGGACGCAGGCTCCGGCTCCGGCTCCGGCGGCTCCCCGAAGCGGCCCAGCGCCAGGGCTCCGGCCACCGCCACCACGAAGCCCGTCACCGCCAGCCAGGCCAGGTCCTCGCGGGGGCGGTCGCCGAGCCAGACCACGCCCACCACCGCCGGGCCGATCGTCTCGCCGAGGACCAGCCCGGCCGTCGCCGCCGTCACCGAGCCGCGCTGGAGGGCCGAGGTGAGCAGCAGGAAGGCCGCACCACCGCCCAGCAGCAGCGCGTACAGGGCGGGATTGCGCAGCTCGGCCGAGGAGAAGCCGTCGATCAGCCGGACCGCCACCTCCACCACCCCGAAGCCCGTCCCCGCCGCCAGACCCAGTACCAGCGCCCGCGGCCCGTCCGGGAGCCGGCCCGCCACCGCCCCGACCAGCAGCACCAGCCCCGCCACGGCCAGCAGCCACAGCTTCAGGGCGAGCGACCCCTGTCCCGAGCCCTCCTCCCCGGAGGCCAGCCCCAGCATCAGCAGCCCCGCGCACACCACCCCCACCGCGCCCCACTCCGTCCGGGACAGCCGCACCCGCATCAGCCGCGCCGCGACCACCGCCGTCACGGCCAGGCTCGCGGCCATCGCGGCCGCCACCGCGTAGATCGGGATGTGGCGCAGCGCGATGATCTGGAGCACGAAGCCCACCGCGTCGAGGCCGAGACCGGCCAGATATCGCCACTGCCGGACCGCCCGCATCATCAGCGCGGGGTCCACCCCGGACCCCGTCCCCGGCTCCACGGCCCGCGACGCCATGGCCTGCAGAACGGACGCCGTGCCGAAGCAGACAGCCGCACCCAGCGCGCAAATCATCCCAATGAGCACGAACTGACTCTAGGTCACAGATCTCACGACGGCCGGATTCCATCGGTCCGGGCCCCCGCTCTAGTCTGTCGGGAGCACGCCATCAGGGGAGCAGCAGACATGGACAGCAGCAGTAGCAGCAACAAGCGCCGGATGCGCTCCGGCGCCGTCGTCCTCGGCGGCATGGGCCTGCTCGCGGCCACGCTCGTGGCCTGCGGCAACAGCAACGAGCCGGACCGGCGCTGCGTCGACCGGAACACGCTGGACAAGCTGGACGACAAGTACTGCAAGAGCAGCGGCAGCAACAACAGCAGCCGGGGCACGTACTACTACGGCGGCACCGTCCGCAACGGCAAGGTCTCCGGCGGCAGCTTCGACAAGTCCGCCGTCACCCGCGGCGGCATCGGCGGGCACAGCAGCTCCGGCTCCAGCGGCGGCTGAGGACCCGTGAAGCGGCACACCATCGAGCCCCGCCCCGACTGGCAGAAGACCGTCGAGGAACAGGGGCTGATCTACCCCCTCACCCGCTACCCCGACGACTCCCTGCGCCCCTACTGGGACGAGAGCGCGTACTACTCCTTCTCCCTCCCCGAGGTCGAGGCGCTGGAGAACGTCGTCGAGGAACTGCACGCCATGTGCCTGGCCGCGGCCGCGCACATCGTCGAGCACGACCGCTTCGCCGACCTCGGCATCACCGACCCGGAGCTCGCCGCGCTCATCGCCGAGTCCTGGCACCGACGGGCCGAACAGCCCTCCCTGTACGGCCGCTTCGACCTGCGCTACGACGGCACCGGCAGCCCGGCCAAGATGCTGGAGTACAACGCCGACACCCCCACCTCCCTCGTGGAGGCGGCCAGCCCGCAGTGGTTCTGGATGGAGGAGCGCTTCCCGGGCGCCGACCAGTGGAACTCCCTCCACGAGCGCCTCGTCGACGCCTGGCGCCGGCAGGCCGAGCTGCTCCCGCCCGGCCCGCTGCACTTCGCGCACTCCGAGACCGACGAGCTCGGCGAGGACCTGATGACGGTCGCCTACCTCCAGGAGACCGCGGAGCAGGCCGGCCTGGACACCCAGGCCCTGTCCGTGGAGCAGATCGGCTGGGACAGCCTGTCCGGCCGGTTCGTGGACGAGAAGCTCCGCTTCATCCGCTCCTGCTTCAAGCTCTACCCATGGGAGTGGCTGGCCACCGATGAGTTCGGCCCGCAGGTCCTCGGCACGTACGACCACGGCGGCGGCTCCGGCACCACCTGCTGGATCGAGCCGCTGTGGAAGATGCTGCTGTCCAACAAGGCACTGCTGGCGATCCTGTGGGAGCTCTTCCCGGAGCACCCGAACCTGCTGCCCGCCTACCTCGACGGCCCGCGCGAGCTGGCGGAGCCCGGAGCCGACGGCTACGCGGCCAAGCCGCTGCTGGGCCGCGAGGGCGCCGGGGTCACCCTCCACCCGGCGGACGGCACCGGCGAGCCGTTCACACCGGAGGAGGGCGAGCGGTACTGCTTCCAGGCCCTGGCCCCGCTGCCCGACTTCGACGGCAACCGGGTGGTGCTCGGCGCGTGGGTCGTCGAGGACGAGGCGGCGGGGCTCGGCATCCGCGAATCCGCGGGGCCGGTCACGGACGAGTACGCCCGCTTCCTGCCCCACGTGATCCTCGAGCCGGAGAGCTAGGCGAGGAGGGACCTGAGCTGGTCCAGGCCCCAGTCCAGGTCCTCCTTGCTGATCACCAGCGGCGGGGCGATCCGGATCGTGGACCCGTGGGTGTCCTTCACCAGGACGCCGAGCTCCATCAGCTTCTCGGAGATCTCCCGTCCGGTCCCGCGCGACGGCTCGATGTCCACGCCCGCCCACAGCCCCCGTCCGCGTACGGCGGTCACCGCGCCCCCGCCGACCAGCAGGTTCAGCTCCCGGTGCAGATGGTCGCCGAGCTCGGTGGCGCGCTGCTGGTACTCGCCCGTCCTGAGCATCGCCACGACCTCCAGGCCGACGGCGCACGCGAGCGGGTTCCCGCCGAAGGTGGACCCGTGCTCGCCCGGCCGGAACACCCCGAGCACGTCCCCGTCGGCGACGACGGCCGAGACCGGCACCACCCCGCCGCCGAGCGCCTTGCCGAGGATGTACACGTCGGGGACGACCCCCTCGTGGTCGCACGCGAAGGTCTTGCCGGTGCGGCCCAGGCCCGACTGGATCTCGTCCGCCATGAAGAGGACGTTCCGCTCGCGCGTCAGCTCCCGTACGCCCTTCAGATATCCGGCGGGCGGCACCAGCACCCCGGCCTCGCCCTGGATCGGCTCCAGCATCACGGCGACGGTGTGTGCGGTGACCGCCGCGTCCAGCGCGGTCAGGTCGCCGTACGGGACGATCTCGAAGCCGGGGGTGTACGGGCCGTAGTGGTCGCGCGCCTCGTGGTCCGTGGAGAAGGAGACGATCGTCGTCGTACGGCCGTGGAAGTTGTTCGCCGCGACCACGATCTTGGCGTGGCCGTCCGGGACGCCCTTGACCTCGTAGCCCCACTTGCGCGCGGTCTTCACGGCCGTCTCCACGGCCTCGGCGCCCGTGTTCATGGGCAGCACCATCTCCTTTCCGCACAGTGCGGCGAGCTCGGTACAGAAATCGGCGAAGCGGTCGTGGAAGAAGGCGCGCGAGGTGAGCGTGACCCGGTCCAGCTGCGCGCGGGCGGCGTCGAGCAGACGGCGGTTGCCGTGCCCGAAGTTGAGCGCCGAGTAGCCGGCGAGCATGTCCAGGTAGCGGCGGCCCTCCACGTCGGTCATCCACGCGCCTTCCGCGGTGGCGACGACCACGGGCAGCGGATGGTAGTTGTGCGCGCTGTGCGCTTCGGCGGAGCGGATGGCATCAGCAGTTGTCGACACGGGGTCTCCGATCGTCCGTCAGGCCGGTGACGAGGGTGGCGTCACTTTCCATCCTCGCTCGCAGAGCGGACGGAGAAACCTTTCTTGTGGCGCGCCCGCTAAGGTGGGCAACACGCACGGCGACTGGCGTACGGAGAACCAACTCCGGGGGAGTCGTGCGCGCTCGACCGCACACAGGGCCGCTCGCCTGGGCCTCGCGGGGTACCGATCACATCGACCCCGGAGGAGCCCGCCATGTCCGCGAGCCACCGTCCCGCCCCTCTCGTCCATCCCGCCCTTGCCGCGACCGACCCCGAACTGGCGTCCCTCGTCGCGGCGGAGGAAGTGCTCCAGGCGGAGACCCTGCGCCTGATCCCGAGCGAGAACTACGTGTCCGCGGCCGTCCTCGAAGCCTCCGGCACGGTGCTGCAGAACAAGTACAGCGAGGGCTACCCGGGCCGCCGCTACTACGAGGGCCAGCAGAACATCGACCGCGTCGAGGCCCTGGCCGTCGAGCGGGCCAAGGGCCTGTTCGGCGTGGACCACGCCAATGTCCAGCCGTACTCCGGCTCCCCGGCGAACCTGGCCGTCTACCTGGCCTTCGCGAAGCCGGGTGACACGGTGATGGGCATGGCCCTGCCGATGGGCGGGCACCTGACACACGGCTGGGGCGTCTCGGCGACCGGGTCGTGGTTCCGGGGCGTGCAGTACGGCGTCCGCCCGGACACGGGGCTCATCGACTACGACGCGGTGCGCGACCTGGCCTTGGCGGAACGCCCCAAGCTGATCTTCTGCGGCGGTACCGCGCTGCCGCGCACGATCGACTTCGCGGCCTTCGCGTCCATCGCCGAGGAGGCGGGCTCGGTCCTCGTCGCGGACGTGGCGCACATCGCGGGCCTGATCGCGGGCGGGGCGCACCCGTCCCCGGCGGGGCACGTGGACGTGATCTCCACGACCACCCACAAGACCCTGCGCGGTCCGCGCGGCGCGATGCTGATGTGCCGCGAGGAGCACGCGAAGGCCATCGACAAGGCCGTGTTCCCGGGCCTCCAGGGCGGGCCGCACAACCAGACGACGGCGGGCATCGCGGTGGCGCTGCACGAGGCGGCGCAGCCGTCGTTCGTCTCGTACGCCCACGCGGTCGTCGCCAACGCGAAGGCGCTGGCGGCGGCGCTGCTGGAGCGGGGCTTCGACCTGGTCTCGGGCGGTACGGACAACCACCTGATCCTGATCGACCTGACGGGCAAGGCGGTCGCGGGCAAGGTCGCTGCCAGGGCCCTTGACCGGGCGGGGATCGTGGTGAACTACAACACGGTCCCGTTCGACCCCCGCAAGCCGTTCGACCCGTCGGGCATCCGGATCGGCACCCCCTCGCTGACGTCGAGGGGCCTGTCCACGGAGCACATGCCGCTGGTGGCGGACTGGATCTCGCGTGCGGTGGACGCCGCCGCCAAGTCCGACGAGCCGGCGCTGGCCGCCGTACGGGCGGAGGTCACCACCCTGATGTCGGCCTTCCCGGCCCCGGGCCTCCCCCTCTAGCCGCCTCCCCGGGCTCCGCCCGCGCCCCGATCCCCGGTGTGGCCGAAAGAGGGGGCTCCGCCCCGCACCCCGCGCCTCAAACGCCGGCGGGGCTGGAGGGTGCCGGGCGGGGCTCGCCGCTGCGGCGCCGCTGCCGGGGGCCGGCCCCCGGACCCGCGCCTCAAAACGCCGGCCGGGCTGGAATGCCCGCAGGGCAATCCCAGCCCGCCCGGCGTTTGAGGGCGCACCCGCACCGAAGGCGCCGAGTCCGGGCCGGAGCCGAACCCAGCCCCGCCGGCGTTTGAGGCGCGGGTTCGGGCAGCGCCCCGGGGCCTCGCGCAGCGGCGCGGCCTCGCGGCGGCGCGGCCTCGCGGCGGCGGGGGAAAGCGGTCGCTCGGCCGGGGCAAGATCCGGCCGGGCCGCTACCGCCCGGTACCCGGGCACGGCACGGCAAGGACGACCGCGACCCGGAAGGTTCCGGCCAGCGGCGGGCCCGAGCCCGCCCCCGCACCTGAGAGAATGAAGCCATGGCTTCTGATCGTCCTCGCGCGCTCTCCGGCATCCAGCCCACCTCCGGTTCGTTCCACCTCGGGAACTACCTCGGAGCCATCCGCCAGTACGTCGCCCTGCAGGAGACGCACGACGCGTTCTACATGGTCGTCGACCTGCACGCGATCACCATGCCGCAGGATCCGAAGGAACTGCGCGCCAACACCCGGCTCTCCGCCGCGCAGCTGCTCGCCGCCGGCCTGGACCCCGAGCGCTGCACGCTCTTCATCCAGAGCCACGTGCCCGAGCACGCGCAGCTCGGCTGGGTCATGAACTGCATCACCGGCTTCGGCGAGGCCAGCCGGATGACCCAGTTCAAGGACAAGTCCGCCAAGGGCGGCGTCAACAACGCCACCGTCGGACTGTTCACGTACCCGATCCTCCAGGTCGCCGACATCCTGCTCTACCAGGCGAACTCGGTCCCCGTCGGCGAGGACCAGCGCCAGCACATCGAGCTGACCCGCGACCTGGCCGAGCGCTTCAACCAGCGCTTCGGGCAGACCTTCACCCTCCCGGCCGCGCACATCGTCAAGGAGGTCGCGAAGATCTACGACCTCCAGGACCCGGCGATCAAGATGTCGAAGTCCGCGTCGTCCCCCAAGGGCCTGATCAACCTCCTCGACGAGCCCAAGGTCACCGAGAAGAAGATCAAGAGCGCGGTCACCGACACCGAGGCCGAGATCCGCTTCGACTCCGAGAAGAAGCCCGGCGTCAGCAACCTGCTCACGATCTACTCCACCCTCACGGGCGAGACGATCGCCGCCCTGGAGGCGAGGTACGAGGGCAAGGGCTACGGCGCGCTGAAGACCGACCTGGCCGGCGTGATGGTCGATTTCGTCACACCGTTCAGGCAGCGCACCCAGGAATACCTGGACGACCCGGAGACGCTGGACTCCATCCTGGCCAAGGGCGCGGAGAAGGCCCGCGCGGTCGCCGCCGAGACCCTGGCGCAGACGTACGACCGCCTCGGTTTCCTCCCCGCGAAGCACTGACGCGGGATCGAACGACAGACGGCCCTGGCGACACCGGGGGTGCTGCCGCCACACTGGGGCGGCAGCATCCATACAGACAAGCGGAGGAGAGATACGTGGGGACCGTAACGCTCGGCGTTTCGATCGCGGTCCCGGAGCCGTACGGCAGCCAGCTCCAGGAGCTGCGCGCCGGCTTCGGGGACGCCGCCGCGCACGGCATCCCCACGCACGTCACCCTCGTCCCGCCCACCGAGGTGGAGGCGGACCGGCTGCCGGAGATCCGCGCCCACCTGGCCGAGGTCGCGGCGGCCTTCCGCGGCTTCCGGATGCGGCTGGCGGGGACGGGAACCTTCCGTCCCCTCTCGCCGGTCGTCTTCGTCCAGATCGTCGAGGGCGCCGCGGGCTGCACCCGCCTCCAGGGCGAGGTCCGCGCCCCCGACGGGCCGCTCAGCCGCGAGCTGGCCTTCCCGTACCACCCCCACGTGACCGTCGCCCACGGGATCTCCGAGGAGGCGATGGACCTGGCGTTCACCGCCCTCGCCGAGTACGCCGCCGAGTGGGTCTGCGAGGGCTTCGCGCTCTACGAGCAGGGCTCGGACGGGGTCTGGCGCAAGCTGCACGAATACCCTTTCGGGACGGGTCCGACGGGGGTCCCGGCGCAGCTGGGCTCACCGACGGACGAGACCGTACGCCGCCGTTCCTGACGGAGGGGCCGCAGGGCCTGGTGGGTGCGGAACCTGAGCCTGCGCAGGACCAGGGTGTGGAACGGACGGTCCGTCCGGGGCACTTCGCGAAAAGTCACAATCGACGACCGTAGTGCCCGAAAGCGACAATCTCGGCTATTTCCGGCAGTTCAATTACGGTGACCCCATGGACTGGCTGACGAAACTCCCGGTGATCGGCCCGCTGGTGCTGCGTCTGATGCGCACGCACGTGTGGCGCTCGTACGAACGCCTCGATCGCGTCCACTGGGCCAGGCTCGCCGCGGCGATCACCTTCATCAGCTTCCTCGCGCTCTTTCCACTGATCACCGTGGCCGCCGCCGTCGGCGTGGCGCTCCTCAGCCAGGGGCAGATCGACCGGCTCCAGCGGAGCCTCGCCGAACAGGTCCCCGGCATCTCCGACCAGCTCGACCTCGACGCGCTCGTCGCGAACGCGGGCACGGTCGGCCTCGTCGCGGCCGCCCTGCTGCTCTTCACCGGCATCGGCTGGGTGGGCTCGATGCGGGAGTGTCTGCGCGCGGTGTGGGAGAAGGACGACGAGGACGAGGGGAACCCGTTCGTCCGCAAGGGCAAGGACGGGCTGGTGCTCCTCGGCCTCGGCGGCGCGGCCCTGGCCTCGGCCGCCGCCTCGATCCTCGGCGCCAGCGCCGTCGGGAAGTCCGCCGAGTGGCTGCACATCCCGCGCGAGGGCGCGGGCGGCGTGCTGCTGCGCCTCGGCGCCTTCCTCGTCGGCGTCGTCGCCGCGTTCCTGATCCTGCTGTACGTCCTGACCCTGCTCCCCGGCGTCGAACCGCCCCGCGCCCGCCTGATCCAGGCGGCCCTCATCGGCGCGGCGGGCTTCGAGCTGCTGAAGCTCCTGCTCAGCGGCTACATGCGGGAGGTCGCGACGAAGAGCATGTACGGAGCCTTCGGCGTGCCGATCGCCCTGCTGCTCTGGATCAACTTCACGGCGAAGCTGCTGCTCTTCGTCTCGTCCTGGACGGCGACCCGCGACGACACGGACGGCGACGGCAAGGAGGACCCGGAGGCCGGTTCCGCCCCCACACCGGCCCGCGCCTAGGGGGGTGTCTCGCCGGTGCCGGAGCGGGCCTGTTCGGGCCCGGCCCGGGCCTACACCAGGTCCTCGTCCCGCCCCCGGCGGCCGCGGGGCCAGCGGCGGTTGACCACGAGGGCGCCGCCCGCCAGGACCGCCAGCGCGCCGCCCACGACACCGAGCGCGGTGCCGAAGCCGCCGCCCGCGCCGGCACCGGCCGCCGCCGCGTTGTTCTCGTGGGACTGGGCGGGCGAGCCGTGGGGGCGGGTGTCCGCGCTCTTCGGCGGCACCAGCTCACCCACCGGCTTGACCTTCCCGGCCGCCGCGAACCCCCAGTCGAAGAGCCGGGCGGTCTCCTCGTACACCGAGTTGATGCCGCCCGCGCCCGGGTTCATCACCGTGACCAGCAGCTTCCGCTTGCCCTGCTGCGCGGCGCCGGTGAAGGTGGAGCCCGCCATCGTGGTGTTGCCGTTCTTCACCCCGGCGATGCCCTTGTACGGGGAGATGCCGCCGGCGCCCGTCATCAGCCGGTTGGTGTTCTGGATCTCGAAGTACTCGCGCGGCTTCCCGGCCTCCTGCTTGCCGGGGAACTTCGCCGAGACCGTGCCGCAGTACTCCCGGAAGTCCTGCTTCTGCAGCCCGGAGCGGGCGATGAGGGTGAGGTCGTACGCGCTCGACACCTGCTCCGGGGCGTCGTACCCGTCGGGCGAGATCACATGGGTGTCCAGGGCCTGCAGTTCCTCGGCGTGGGCCTGCATGTCCTTGACGGTCTTCTCGATGCCGCCGTTCATGGCCGAAAGCACGTGCACGGCGTCGTTCCCCGACCGCAGGAACACCCCCAGCCACAGGTCGTGGACGCTGTACTCGAGGTCCTCCTTGACCCCGACCAGGCTGCTGCCCTGCCCGACGCCGTCCATGTCCGTGTCGGTGACCTTGTGGACCTGGCTCTTGGGGAGGCCCGGCAGCACCGTGTCCGCGAAGAGCATCTTCATGGTGGAGGCCGGGGGCAGCCGCCAGTGCGCGTTGTGCGCGGCCAGGACCTCGCCGGACTCCGCGTCCGCCACGATCCACGACCGGCCCGTGAGGTTCGTGGGCAGGGCGGGCGCACCCGGCAGCAGGTTCACCTGGGTCCCCGGCTGGCCGAGCAGGGATCCACCGACCGTGGACATCGACGCGGGGGGCGCGGGCGCCGCCGGAGCGTTCGGAGCCTTCCCGTCGGCCGGCGGCGCGGGCGGGTTCGGCGCGGCGTGCGCGGGGGCCACGAGCATGGCGGGGACCAGCAGCGCGGCGGAAAGGACCGTCAGCGCGGTCTTCTTTACAGACACGCAGGTGAAAGTACCTCCCGATGGGCTGGATACCGTCGCTGACCGGCCAATGCGGCGAAACGACCGCTGGGACAGCCCACCCCGGCGCGTCCGTCCCGGGGACGAATCCGATACTGGGGGCATGAAACTCAGCCGTACCGCCTCCTGGTTCCTGCTCGCCTTCGGAGTGTGGAGCTGGTTCATCTGGGTGTCTTTCGTCCGGAACCTGTGGAAGAACGGCAGTGGCCAGGCGTTCGATGAGGCGGGCGACCCCACGACCTATTTCTGGGTGCACCTGACACTCGCGGTGACGTCCTTCCTCCTGGGGACGGCCGTCGGTGTGATCGGGTTGCGTGGGGTCCGGGCCCTGCGGCGTGAATCACGTACCGGCTCCAACGCATGAGAACCGCCCTCTTCGCGCTGGTCGCACTCGCGGTCCTCGCGCTGCTCGTCCTGGTCCACCGGTGGCTCTGGATCCGTCTGGTCCGTGACACCACCGCCCCCGGCGGTCCGGCCCGCCGCATCGGCACGGCCCTCACCATCGCCCTGCCCCTCCTCTCCGTGGCCGCGCTGACCACGGGCCGCGCCGGAGCCCCGTTCCGCCTCCAGCAGGCGGTGGCCTGGCCGGGGTTCCTCTGGCTCGCGGTGCTCCTGTACCTGACCCTGACGATGCTGCTCGCGGAGCCGCTCCGCGCGCTGCTGCTCCGCCGTCTGGCCCATCGGATCCCCTCCGGGGAGGACCGGGGCCCCGCGCAGGGCCGGGCCGAAGCGTCCCCGCCACCGCTCGGGGCGCGGGCGGGAAGCGCCCGTACGGGGTCCGGGGCGGAGCCCCAGGTGCGGGAAGCGGCGGGACCGGGCAAAGCCCCCCAGGCCCCCGGCACCGGTACCAGCCCCAGCCCCAGCCCCGGTGATCCGGCACCGGTCCTGGACCTGACCCGCCGCAGGTTCGTCGCGCGAGCGATCGGCGGAGCGGCCGCCGCCGTGGCCGTCGGGACGGTGGCCAACGGCGCCTACGGCGTCCTGCGCGGTCCCGGCGTCCGCCGGGTCCAGGTCCCCCTGGCCAAGCTGCCGCGCGCCGCGCACGGCTTCCGGATCGCCGTCGTCAGCGACGTCCACCTCGGCCCGGTCCTCGGCCGCGCCCACACCCAGCGCATCGTCGACACGGTCAACCGCACCCAGCCCGACCTCATCGCCGTCGTCGGCGACCTCGTCGACGGCAACGTCCACGACCTCGGGCCCGCCGCCGAGCCGCTGCGCCGGCTCAGCGCCCGCCACGGCGCGTACTTCGTGACCGGGAACCACGAGTACTTCTCCGGAGCCCAGCAATGGGTGGACCACGTCCGTGAGCTCGGCCTCACCCCGCTGGAGAACGCCCGCCGCCCGCTCCCGTACTTCGACCTCGCCGGCGTGAACGACATCGCGGGCGAGAGCGAGGGCCACGGCCCCGATTTCCGGGCGGCACTCGGCGACCGGGACCGTTCCCGTACCGCCGTCCTCCTCGCCCACCAGCCCGTCGTCATCCACGACGCCGTCCGGCACGGCGTCGACCTCCAGCTCTCCGGCCACACCCACGGCGGCCAGCTCTGGCCCGGCAACTACCTCGCCGAGCTCGCCAACCCCACCGTCGCCGGCCTGGAGCGCTACGGCGACACCCAGCTCTACGTGTCCCGCGGAGCGGGCGCCTGGGGGCCGCCGGTCCGGGTGGGGGCACCGTCCGACATCACTGTCGTCGAACTCGCCTCATATCAGGCCTGACCCCCGCGAAGCGGCGACGAACCGCTGGGAATCAGCCTTCCGGAGGCCGAAATTCCGTGATGGGATGACCGGTATTCGGACGGCACGTCGCTGTCGGCGGTACATGGGGTGGGGTTCACGGGATGCGGTCTGTCCGCTCGAAGATCATCGTGGTCGGGCTGGTCCTCGGCGTGGCCGGCGTCGGGACCTGGCAGCTGCTGCCCCTCTCCAAGGGCGGCGGCGGGGCCATCCGCGTCGGGACCAGCGACGTCGTCTCCTCCCTCGACCCCGCGGGGGCGTACGACGCGGGCTCCTGGGCCCTGTTCAGCAACGTCTACCAGTCGCTGCTGACCATCAAGTCCGGCTCCGACACCCCCGTGCCGGACGCCGCGTCCTCCTGCGACTTCATCGGCCAGAAGCTCACCACCTACCGGTGCGAGCTCCGCCCCGACGCGACGTTCTCCAACGGCCGCGCGATCACCGCCGAGGACGTCAAGCACTCCTTCGACCGCATCAAGGCCATCAACTCCGACCAGGGCCCGGCCCCCCTCTTCAACACCCTGGAGTCGGTCAAGGCGGAGGGCCGCACGGTCACGTTCAACCTCTCCGCCCGCGACGCCACCTTCCCCTTCAAGATCGCGACGGGCGCCGCCTCGATCGTCGACAAGGACAAGTACCCGGCGAAGTCGCTGCGCGAGGACTCCAAGGTCGACGGCTCCGGCCCGTACACGCTCGGCGCGTACAAGGCCGGCACGAGCATCGACCTGAAGCCCAACGCCGCGTACAAGGGCCAGGCCAAGCCCGCCCACGCGCCCGTCACCATCCGGTACTTCAAGGATTCCGCGGAGCTCGACAAGGCCTGGAGGGACCGCCAGGTCGACGTCGCCCACCGAGAGATGCCGCCGGCCGTGCTCGCCGCCCTCAACCCGGGCATGAAGGACACCCGCTACCAGGCCTCCGGCGGCACCGAGATCCGCTCCATGGTCTTCAACGTCCGCCCCGGCTCCACCGCCGCCCCGGTCGCCGTCCGCCAGGCCGTGGCCGCCGTGCTCGACCGCGCCAAGGTGGCGACCGGGATCTACTCGGGCACCGTCACCCCGCTGTACTCCCTGGTCCCGGCGGGCATCGCCGCCCACAGCACCCCGTTCTTCGACTCCTACCCGACGCCCGACGGCACGGTGGCGAAGAAGCTGTTCAAGGACGCCGGGATCGCCGCCCCCGTCTCCCTCACCGTCGGGGTCAACGCGCGCGGCGCGAACCTCGCCGAGGCCGACGAGCTCAAGCGGCAGCTGGAGTCGACCGGCCTCTTCCAGCTGAAGATCAAGCCCGTGGAGAAGTGGGTCGACTTCCAGAAGGCTTACGCGGCGGGCGAGTTCGACGCCTACACCATCGGCTGGATCGCCGACTTCCCGGACGCGGACAACTTCCTCGCCCCGCTCGTCGGTGCCGACTCGTCCATGAACAACGGCTTCTCCGACAAGGCCGTCGACGACCTGATCGCCCGCACCCAGTCCCACTCGGAGCGCGGCGAGGCGGCCGCCGACTTCCGCGAGCTCCAGAAGATGGTCTCCCAGCAGGTCCCGATGGTGCCGATCTGGCAGAAGAAGGACTACGTGATGTCCCGGGACGCCGTCACCGGCGCCCAGTACCTGTCGGACGGGACGGGCGTCTGGCGCCTGTGGGAACTCAACTGGCTGTAGGCCTCCACGGGTCCGGGCCTCCACGGGTCCGGGCCTCCACGGGTCCGGGCCTCCACGGGTCCGGGCCTGCGCGGGTCCGCGCCTCCGCGGGTCCGGACCCTACGCGGGGTCCGGATCCGGGTCCGAAGCCCGCTTGCGGGCACCCGCCGTGGCCGTCTGCGCCATGCCGGGCAGGAAGTCCGAGAACAGCTCGTGCACCTCGCGCACCAACGGCCGCAGCACCTTGAACCGGGCCAGCACGATGCCCCGCGTGGTCAGCTGCGCACCGCGCTCCGCGAGCCGCCGGGTCTTCTCGCTGTTCGGCGAGCGGTCGAAGACCCAGTACAGGACCAGACCCATCTGCGAGAGCCACATCAGCTCCGGCAGTACGTCGGCCAGCTCGGCCGGCACCTTGGTCTTCGCCCCCGCCAGCACCTCGCGGTGGATGTCGATGGCAGCCTGCCGCGCGTCCTCCGACTCCGGAGAGAACGGGCTGAGCGGACTTTCGGGGTCCGCCGCGTTCTTGAAGAACTGGGAGGCGAACTCGTGATACGGGGCCGCGATGTCCATCCAGCTCGTCAGCACGCCCGCGAGCCGCTTCTGCAGATCGGTCTCGCTGTCCAGGATGGGCCGGACCGCCGCCTGGTGAGCGGCGCCGATCCGGTCGTAGAACCCCTGGACCAGGTGTTCCTTCGATTCGAAGTAGTAATAGGCGTTGCCGACCGAGACACCGGCCTCCTTCGCGATACCCCGCATCGTCGTCTTGTCGAAGCCGCGCTCCTGGAAGAGACGGAGCGCGGTTTCGAGGATGAGCGTGCGGGTCTGCTCGCTCTTGGGAGCCTTCTGATCAGTCACGGTGCACGAGCCTATCGGGGGACGGAGCAGTGGTCGTCACAGGCCGCTTCCTCCAGGTCCTGCGGATCCCCCTCGGTCCGCACCGCCTGACGCCACTTGGAGGCCGTGTACATGGCCGCCCGGGCGAACGGCCGCCCGGCTGGCGTGGCCAGCCAGTTGGCCCTCGGCCGGTGCTCGGCCAGTGCCCACAGGCACACGATGAAGGCGTCCGTTCCGGTCCACACCTGCCCGGAGTCCCCGATGACGGTGATCTCCTTCAGAGTGGACGCGTGGTCGAGCCGCGGGAACCGCCGCCGCGCCTCGTACGACGCGGCGGGGACCAGTGCGAGCGGGACCAGCCGGCGCTGCCCCATGAGCCAGTGGCGGATGTGTACGCAGAGCGGGCAGTTCGCGTCGTACAGGACGGTCAGCCCGCGGACCGGCCACCCGGGTGCCATCGGTCAGGCCCCGGCCGGCGCGGTCCACCCCTGAGGGGCGACGGGCGGCGTCTGCTGGCGCTCCATGATTCCGCGGCGGCGCATCTTGTTGAGGACCCAGACGTTGCCGAGGTGCATGACACCGAGGACCAGCAGCACGACGCCGAGCTTGACCGAGAGCGCCTCGAAGAGGTCGCGGGCCTCGACTATGTCCTCGCCCGACCGCAGGTAGAGGGCCACGAAGCCGATGTTCACGAGGTAGAAGCCGACCACGAGCAGCTGGTTCACGGCGTCGGCGAGCTTCTCGTTCCCCTGGAGGACGTCGCCGATGAAGACGCGGCCGTTGCGGCTGAGCGTACGGGCCACCCAGACGGTGAGCCCGATGCTGATGAGCAGGTATATGACGTACGTGACCACGGTGAGGTCCATTGCCCTCAGCCCCCTTGAACGCGTTCAATACTGCTGACAGGGATGACTGTAGGGGCTTTTTTGAACAGGTTCAAGCGAATGCCTTCTCCAGTGTCCCCGGATCCACGAAGGGCGCCGTCCGCGTCGGCACCGACCGCCACGCGAGCGGCCAAGTCGTCCCGTACAGCGCGGGCACGCCGACGTAGGCGCTCGCGTAGCGGGTGCGCGAGGTGTACCGCTGCGTGTACGAGGGCCAGCTGTGCTCCCGCGCGGTGCCGGGCGGGAGCAGGAAGTACATCCACCGGTAGCCGTTGAGCTCGTAGACGATCGGCCCGGCGTCGTAGTCGGTGAGCCGGCACAGCTCCTGGGCGGTCTCCTCGCCGAGCTGGCCCTGGATGCGCAGGGCGTCGAAGTGGACCCCGGCGAGACGGAGTTGGAAACCGGCGTCCGGTACCCAGTCAGGGGCCCAGTCGCCGTGGGGGATTTCCTCGTTCATGGGGCAAGGCTGACGCCCCGGCCTCTAGCCTGACAGTGGTCGAGCCGTCACGGACGGCAATGTGTGAAGGGCTGTGACGCCGGTGTCCGACGCTGTGAACCCCAGTGAACCCCTCCCGTCACCGCTGCGGCGGGGGCTCGGCGCGCAGATGCGAACGCTGCGGGAGAAGCGCGGGGTCTCTCGGCAGGAGCTGGGCGGCCATACGAACTTCTCGTCGTCGGCGATCGGGGCGTTCGAGCGGGGTGACCGGGCGATGGACGCGGGGATGGTCGAACGCGTGGACGAACTGCTCGCCGGTGACGGGCTGCTGAAGGCGGTGCTCCCGTACCTGGAGGAGGAGGGGCGGTACGCGCCGCAGTTCCGGGACTTCGCGCCGATCGAGGCGAAGGCGGTGAGCTTGTGGGTGTACGACACCCACATCGTGAACGGCCTGCTCCAGACGCCTGCCTACGCCCGGCAGGTCTTCGAAGACCACTGGCCGCCAGTCAACGCAGCCGAGATCGAGCACCGACTGGAGGTTCGGATCGGCCGCCAGGTGCTGCTGCATCGGGATCCGCCCCCGGTGCTGTGCTTCGTTCTGGAGGAGTCCTTTCTGCGGCGCCGGATCGGTGGGGAGGCGGTGTGGCGTGAGCAGCTCCAACACCTGTTGGAGTGCGGGCGTTTGCCGCACGTGTCGATCCAGCTGGTCCCGCTGGAGTGCGAGGAGCACGTCGGTGCGCCGGGACCGATGACCATCGCGGAGACCCCGGAGCACCGCATGCTCGGCTACGTCGAAGGCCAGCTCCAGAGCTGGGTGATCTCCGCCCGGGAAGTGGTCAGCGAGATGATCCAGCGGCATGCGAACATTCGAGCAGTGGCGCTGAGCCCTAAGGCTTCGGCGGAGCGGATCGAACAACTGCTAGGAGAGCGATGAACACCGAACTGGCGTGGTTCAAGAGCAGTTACAGCGATGGCTCCGGCGGCCAGTGCGTCGAAGTGGCCCTTGCCTGGCACAAGTCGACCTACAGCGATGGGACCGGCGGCGAGTGCGTCGAAGTCGCCACCTGCCCCTCCGCCGTCCACGTCCGCGACTCCAAGGACACCACCCGCCCCGCCCTCACCGTCACCCCGGCGGCCTGGGCCGCCTTCACGGCGCAGGCGTCGGCCTAGGTTCCACCCACAGGGCCTCCGCGTACGCGCAGAGGTCGCCCGTCGCCGTGGCCAGGGCCGTACCCACCCGGTACTTGCGGCCCTCGGACCCGAGCATCCAGGAGTACGAGACCAGGCCCGAGCCGAGGGGTACCGGCCGCAGCAGCCGCGCGGACAGCGAAGCCGTGACGGCGCCCGCCGGGCGTTCATCGAGCAGGCGTCCGGCCGCGTTCCCCGGGCAGTCCAGCGCGCCCCACTCCAGCTCGGGAGGCAACAGGCCGTCCGGACCACCGAGTCCGGCGTCCGGGGTCCAGGCGGTGGCGACCATCCCCGCGTCCGGCACCGGACCGCAGTGCAGGCGCAGTCCGGTGGCGGGCGTACGGTCCAGGCCGCAGCCGAAGCAGTCGGTCGACCCGTCGGGCGGGGCCGCCCGGTAGGCGTCGGCCGCTGCCGAGGCCACCGCCCAGGAGGGCGCGTCCGGCACTTCCGTGTCCAGCTCGGCGGGTGTCGCGGCGGCCAGCAGCAGCTCACCGGCGGTCAGTTCGGCGCCCCCGCCCGCCACCTCGGCCAGCCGCACCGGCTCGCCGGTCGGCGCAGGCCGCCTGAAGTCCACCCGTACCGTCTTCGCCGTCGCCCGCCCGGCGAGCAGGCCCGCCACGTAGCCGCCGAAGGCCACCCCCGGATAGCCGCAGAGGTGGTCCGGAACCGTGATCGTCTCGAAGTCGCTCATGCCCTCACTCCATCACAGTCCCCGCCCGCCCGAACTCGCTGGACAGAGACTGCGGGGCTCGCCGATAGTCCCCAGATGACCTCTCTGATACGACACATCACGATCGACTGCTCCGACGCCTACGGCCTGGGGCGGTTCTGGGCCGACGTCCTCGACGGCAAGCTCGCCGACGACGACTTCCCCGGCGATCCCGAAGCGCTGGTCACGGCGCCCGGCACGGCCCTGCTCTTCGTGACCGTGCCCGACGCCAAGACCGTCAAGAACCGCGTCCACGTGGACCTGCAGCCGCAGGACCGGACGCGCGACGAGGAGGTGGAGCGCATCGTCGCCCTGGGCGCCACCGTCGTCGGCGACCACCGCAGGGCCGACGGCACCGGCTGGGTGACCCTCGCGGACCCCGAGGGCAACGAGTTCTGCGTCGAGCGGAGCGCCGCCGAGCGCGCGAAGTGACGTAGGGGCCGAGCTCCGGGCGGACAGGCCCTAGCCGGCGACGGGGTACATCGACCCGCGCCGGCCCTCCGGCGACGTCAGCCACTCCAGCTTCTCCGCCGTCTCGGTGCCCGGAATCGGGGTGTGGAGCACGATCGCCAGGTCGGGTCGGGCCGGCACGCGCAGCTGCGTCGACTCCACGTACAGCGTGCCGACGACCGGATGCTCCATCCGCTTCCGGAGCTGGCCGCCGGGCTCGACGTCCCGGCGCTCCCACAGCTCGGCGAACTCGGGGCTGAGCTCCCGCGCCTCCTCGACCACCGCACGGAACCCCTCGTCCTCCGGGCGGTCCGAGCAGGCCGCCCGGAACTGGGCCACCACGTTGCGGGCGACCTCTTCCCAGTGCGGGGAGCGGGCCCGGTAGATGGGGTCGGTGAAGAAGGCGATCAGGCAGTTCTGCACGATCTCCGGACGCATTCCGAACACCAGCGCGGCCGCGTCGTTGTACAGCACCGTGTTCCAATACGCGTCCATGATGTGCGCGGGGAACGGCATCCACGCGTCGATCAGCCGCTTCAGGCCCTGGCACATGTCCCGGTCGGCCGGGGCGACCTCCAGGGCGGGCGGATTGAGCCCGGCGAGAACGTACAGGTGCCGGCGTTCGGCGCTGGTGAGCTTCAGTACGCGGCCCACCGAGTCCAGGACCTGCGAGGACACCGTGATGTCGCGGCCCTGCTCCAGCCACTGGTACCAGGAGACCCCGACCCCGGCGAGGACCGCGACCTCCTCCCGGCGCAGGCCCGGCGTGCGGCGGCGGGCCCCGCCGTCCGGCAGGCCGGCCTCGGTCGGGGTGATGCGGGCCCGTCTGCTCATGAGGAACTCCCGCAGTTCGGTCCGCCGGTGCTCGTCGATCCCCGTCGCCACGAAGTCCCCCTGTCAGGCTGCCTGGTGGTGCCGCCAACAGGATAAGTTCCCTCTCTGCACGGACATTCCCGGGCCGCGAGGGTGGTGGCCATGGCGATCGACACACAGACGACAACCACCGGGCCGCACACGGCGGCCCCCGCGAACCCCGAGGACGCCCGGCTCTCCAACCGGGCCAAGCTGGTCCTCTTCGTGCTCTGCGCCGCCCAGTTCATGGTGGCGCTCGACTTCTCCGTACTGAACGTGGCCCTGCCGGTGCTCGGCAAGGACCTCGGGCTGAGCCGGTCCGCGCTCCAGTGGGCGGTCACCGCGTTCGCGCTGCCGTCCGGCGGCTTCCTGCTCCTCTTCGGCCGGATCGCCGACCTCTACGGCCGCAAGAAGCTGTTCCTGACCGGCCTCGTGCTCTTCGGCGTCGCCTCGCTGCTCGCGACCCTCGCCTGGGACCCGGCGTCCTTCCTGACCGGGCGCGCCCTGCAAGGCCTGGGCGCGGCGGTCATCGTGCCGACCGGGATGTCCCTGCTCACCACGACCTTCCCCGAGGGGCCGCTGCGCGACAAGGCACTCGGCATCTCCGGGACCCTGCTGTCCCTCGGCTTCACCATCGGCATGGTGCTCGGCGGTGTCATGACCGACACCCTGGGCTGGCGCTCCACGATGGGCCTGCTCACGGTCGCCTCCTTGGGCGTCCTGGCCCTCGCTCCCGGGCTGCTGCCGGAGTCCCGTACGCCCGAGCGGCCGCGGCTGGACGTGCCCGGGGCGGTCACCGTCACCGGCGGTCTGCTCGCGCTGATCTACGCCCTGTCGACGGCGGCCCAGCGGGGCTTCGGCGACGTGGACGTGTGGGGCACGCTGGTCGTCGGGATCGGCCTGCTCGCCGCGTTCGTGGTGGTGGAGTCGAAGGCCGCGGCGCCGCTGGTGTCGCTGCCGATGCTGAAGCGGCGTACGGTCGCGTGGGGCAACGTCGCCGGGCTGGTGACGTTCTCGATGATGTCGACGGTCATCTTCGTACTGACCCTCTACCTCCAGGAGACGCTGGCGCTGTCGTCCTTCCGGACGGGCCTGGTGTTCGGCGTCCAGGGCGTCGCGTCCGTCTTCGCCGGCTCGTACGCCCCGAGGCTCATCGGTCGCTTCGGCGCGCACAGGGTGCTGGTCGGATCGCTGCTCGGCCAGGGGGCGTTCGGAGTCGCGCTGCTGGCCGTGGGAACGGACTCCGGCGCGCTGCTCGCGACCGTGGCCGTCTCGCTGGCCAGCATGTGCCACCTCGGCGCGATCATCTCGTACGGACTGGTCGTGACGAGCGGCGTGCCCGACGAGGAGCAGGGCCTGGCGACCGGCCTGGTCACCACCACCCAGCAGGTCGGCCTCACGATCGGCATCCCGCTGCTCGGCGTCCTGGCCACCACCCAGGCCTCGCTCTTCGACGGGGTCCGGACGGTCCTGGCGGCCGACGCGGCGCTCGTCCTCGGGGCGGCGCTCCTGGTGGCGGTGGGCCTGGGCCGGGGCCGGGGCCGCCGGGAGAAGGCCTGAGCGGGCGGGCCTAGGCTTCCGGGGCGGGCGGCTCGGCCTTCGTCCGGGGCTGTGGCCGGCCCGCCGACAGCAGCTCGTCCACGTCGCGGGTGACCTTGGCGCCGAGGGAGTCGGGGAGGGTGGCGAGCTCGCCTGCGGCGAGGATGCGGTGGCTGGCGTACTGCCCCTCGGCGGAGTCGGTCAGAACGTGTACGCGCTGGTGCTGGCGGTTGACGATGACGTAGACCGGGATCTCGGCCTGGGCACAGGCGACGGCTTTGGCACGCAGGTCGTTGTTGTAGTTCGACGAGGTCACTTCCAGAACCAGACGGAATGCCATCGGGTCGTAGCAGTTGAACTCGATCAAGTGGTCGCCGATGTCGGCGTCGACGACGGACAGGTCGGGGATCGCGTAGTCCTCGGGACCGTCGGGCAGCCACAGGCCGAGGCCCTGCACGACGTGAGACTCCGGCCCGTGCAGGCCGGCGCTCAGGAACGGCAGCATGAGGTCGGTCAGGACTCGTGCGTGCGGGAGGTCCGGGGGCGGCGTCAGGGTGAGGATGCCTCCGATGATCTCGACGCGGTGGCCGGGGTTCCGCTCCATGAGCACGTCGGCCTCTTCGAGGAGGCTCAGCGGCTTCTCCTCGGGGCGTACTCAGGGTGCTCGACGGGTGCTGTGGACATTCCGGGCCTCCCGTGGGCTGGGGCGAGAGCGTCATCGTAGGACCGTGGTACGCGTGCGTCTCGTAAGCGCACTCTTCACCGGATCGGGTGGAGGAGCTCCAGCAGCAGGTCTGTGATGCCCGCAGGGCGCTCCAGCGAGCAGGGCGCCCGAGCTCGGCGCCCCTGGCGCAGCCCAGGGGCGCCCAGGTGGCGGGCGGGGGCTTCGGGGGCGGGGTCTGAGCGGGGCGTGTCAGGGATGCTGGTCGGGGGCTTCGGGGCGGCGGGAGCCACTCACTCGGCGGCTGGTCGGCGGGCGGGGGCTTCGGTGGGGCGGGGGCCGCTGATTGGGCATCAGAGACGCGGGGTGAGGCTTCGGGGGCGGGACCTCGGCGGAGCCGCATCAGGGACGCGGGGCGGGGCTTTGGTGGGGCGGGAGCAGAGCGGAGCCGCATGAGACGCGGGGCGAGGCTTCGGGGGCGGGACCTCGGCGGGGCGGCATCAGAGACGCGGGGTGAGGCTTCGGGGGAGCGGCATCAGGGACGCGGGGCGGGACTTCGGACGGCGCAGCCACACACCCGGCACCACGAACGCGGCTCGGAGGCTCCGAACGGCGGCAGCCACA